>JABSRX010000170.1 GCA_013214695.1 Rhizobiaceae bacterium
TGGCCTGCTTCCAAAGCAGGCCTACAGCATGAAAATCGGCAATCTGGGCTATTCCCGCCGTTCAATTGTGATCATCAATGATGTTAGCAGAGTGAGGGAGATCCTGACCGATCCAACGGACATCTACCCCAAAAATGATCTGATGGTTGGCGCATTGGCGCCGCTGGTGGGGGAATCGATCTTTGTCTCGAGCGGTCCAACCTGGCGCCGCCAACGCGAGATGGTGGCGCCGGCATTTTCCCACATGAAACTGTCGCTTGCTTTCAACGCCATGCTGGAAGCGGTGGATGACTATCAATCGAAGTTGGACGCGCACGCGGAAGGGGAGGAAGTCTTTTCCCTCGACTTTGCCATGAGCAGTCTGACGGCGGACATTATCTGCAGGACGGTCTTCTCCACTCCGCTGGCCAGCCAGACGGCCCGCGAAGTCTATGATGCTTTCACGATTTTCGAGCGCAGTGTCGCCCATGTTGAAATTCGCCGTTTGATAATGGATCCGGCATGGCGCGAGATACCCCAACATGAACATGTGCTGGATGCATGCCGGCGGATACGTACCCAGCTTGGCAATCTGGTGGATTGTCACTTGGATGAGAAGGCAAGCTTTGACGATATTGCGACCGACATCATCCTGGCCAGGGATAGTGAAAACGGAAAAGGATTCACGCGCGAAGAACTCATCGACCAGTTGGGCGTGTTCTTTTTGGCTGGCCACGAAACCACGGCCAGCGCCCTGACATGGGCTTTCTACGTCATCGCGATGCGGCCGGATATCGCCGACAGAATGCGCGAGGAGATCGAACAGGTCACGCAAGGCGAACCAATTGACTTCACGCATATTCGCAAACTGAACTTTGCGACATCAGTCTTCAAAGAAGCCCTTAGGCTTTACCCGCCGATCACCTTCATCCCCCGGGTTGCTGCTGAAGCGACGAAAATAAGTGGGCGAAAAATCAAGAAGGGAGCGATGGTGATGATTGCGCCGTGGGTGATCCACCGGCACCACGACTATTGGCCCAATCCTGACAGCTTTGACCCTGATCGCTTTATGCCGCATCGCGATAAGGAAATTGTGCCAAACTCCTATTTGCCCTTTGGTCTCGGACCGCGCATTTGTGTCGGCGCCAACTTTGCCACGATTGAAGCGACGTTGATTTTGACCCGATTCGTACAGCGCTACGACATATCGATCCTACAGCCCGAAAAGGTTCGGCCGGTTGCCAGGTTGACCACTCGGCCAGCCGAAGAAATCTATATCCGCGTCAGACGCCGCGATTAGCAGGCGCTGAGGTATTTGGTCAGGTCTCGTTGACGAGGACTTGTGCCTGCTGAACCCATTCTTCGCGTTCGATACGGCCTTTGAAGGAGAGCAGCTCGCTGAACTTTTCGCGATCCGCTTCGGTCCATTTTGCAATTTGAGCAAATTTGGTAATGCCCTGGCTTTTCAGCTTCTTTTCCAATGTTGGGCCAATGCCTTTGATGCGCTTCAGATCGTCATCGCCAGAGCTTTTTGCTGCTGCCGGACTCTTTGGTGCCGCCTTGGGCGCAGTTGCCTTGGCTGCAGCGGCAGGTTGCGCTGAACTGGAACGCGGCGGCATCTGAATGTTTTGACGAGGGCGTGGTTTCCTTTTGCCACCCAACAGGATCGTGGCCAACACCACCAATACAAGCAGTATTCCGAGAAAAATGAATGTGTTGCTGATCGCGCCCAACATGGAGCTCTCCTTTCGCACGCCTTGTGTTCTAAATTTATTACATAATAACCTGTCAAATTAAATTGACAATAATTGCAAAGCCTCAATTTGACGCTCTGTGGGCGCATTGGCCATGATCAATTGCAGTTTCAAGACGGTGCATGGAATGAACCAGCGGATTTTCATTGAGTTATTGGGCGGGTGTAGAGAGTTCTACTCTTGCGCTGCCAGCTTGTGGTTGAGCTTCCACAGACCTACAGCAAGCCCAAGCGTCAGGAGACCGCACAGCAGGATGCTGAAGGGATGTGCGCCCAGAAATTCAAACCATTGCGTATAAAAGTGAATGGATCCGAACACCGCGGCGACGTTGACGACCCAGCGGCGGTTTTCGCGTACCGCCCAGACCGCGAGACCTATCAACCCGACTGCCCAAAGAATGCCGAACACAAAATCCGGTATATGGCTGCCGGATCCGGCCAGAGTATCTCCCCACAGCGAACCAATCCAGAAGCCGAAATTGATCACCAGAATCGCTGTGCGGGCAGCAATCAGCGCTATCCTCTCATAGGCAGCAGATACCCGCTTTGAGATCAGATAAAGGGCCAATGCCTGCGCGCTCATCAGGACGATGGTGATGGAGGGCTCTTCCATGCCGAAGAAATAACTGGCGTGGGCGTACCCGGTTCGCGCACCAATCGCCGAAGAAAGTGCGAGCACCGCCAACGCCACGAGAAGACCGCTTCGAGACAGTACACCGAGCAGGGCAAAGCCTACGGTGATCACCAGAAACGAGGATGCGGCGGCTTCGGTCAAAATGATAACGCCGCCCGCCAGTACAATGGCGCCGACCAGCACACAAATATGCCCGAGAATGTCCCAGTTGTTTTGTGGCTTGTTGTAGGCCGCGAGACCACCAAAAGTGAGCCCGGCGCCGAGTGCAATTCCAACAAGGGGTGAGGGGGCCAACGCAAGAATCCCCGCGGCGACAGAAATCACGCCAAAAGCGATGATTATATTCATCGCCAATGAGGATGTGCCGGACTTGCTCAGCTTTGCGAGCCGATCGTGCTCTTCCTGGGTTATATCCCCACTTTCAAGCAATTCGGTGAGATCAAGCGTTACTTTCATACGGCACTATCTCCGCAATACAGAAGCACAACGGCGATCTGAGTGGCGATAGAAACTGCAGACTGGCTGAATGGTCTATGTTGATAAGACCTAAAACTTCTTGCCGAGTTTCAGGGAGACATCGGTCTGACCTGAATTGTCATCCCCAGCCAGACCAGCGTGCGACATGTGAGAAAGCTGAAGCACCAGTGTCATATCATCGCCCAGATTGGCGCCAATTGACACGGATTCTCTAAACAGCAGAACTGATCCCAATCCGCGCTTTAGTTTCGTATTATTGTTGGTCCATTTTGGCTTAAGTTCCCCGTTGTGCAGGGCGCCACCAAACGACGATTCAATGAACAGAACACTACCCAAAGCATGATGCCACGTTACGCCGGAATAAAGCGAACTGGGCGAATGGTCGTGGAATGAAATAGTTGTACCGATATGGAGCCTTGGTGTGGAAAGTTCACGCAGAAAGCCCTCTGTCGGATTCTCTCTTAAATCCCAGTCAAATGGAGCAAAAAGCACTTCTCCATTGATGCCTGGCATATCGTATTCGCGATACCACTGCCTTTCAGGTGTCGGGATGTCCAAGATGGAGCCGCCGAAACGCGCTTCGTCGATCTCGAAATCCACTGCCGTTGCGGGCACAAGTGCACCCAAAAACGCAGCGCCAGACAGCAGCGAAGTAATAAACTTGTTTTTCATGAGCCCAATTGAACGATACCCTACTCCTTAGCTCTCGTAGCATAATGATGCAGGGTAAGAAACCGTTTTGGGCCGGCTGAAAGAAAGAAATTAAGTTGGTGTTAACGAAATGCAACACCTTGTCGCAGAGCCTTTCAAGTGACTGAAGTTACGAGTCTTTTTTACGCGGCGATTTCGTTTTCAGGCTCAGACATCGCGGAATCGGCAGCATTTTGCCGATTCCAAGGCAGTTCATAGGCCTTGAACAGCAGGTAGTAGCCACACGGGACAAAGAAAAGGGTGAGAATCGATGCAACCGCCAATCCGCCGATCATTAAGGCGGCCATTGGTTCGAAAAGCGCACCACCCGCGATCGCCATTGGCATCAATCCGAAGACAGTGGTCAATGACGTTAGCATGATCGGCGTCAACCGCTTCTGCGACGCAGTGACGATGGCCTCGCGCAGATCCATTGTCTCCCGTTCGATGTCGATCTGATCAATCAGGACGATGGCATTGTTGATGATAATTCCAGCCAGCGAAATCATGCCCAAAATGGCAAAGAAGGAGAGGGGACGATCGGTCAGCAACAGGGCCATTGGGGCGCCGATGATGATCAATGGGATCGTCATGAAGGTCAGCACAACACGTCGAGCCGAATTGAACTGGAACATGAGGGCGAAAAGCATGACCATCAGGGCAAGCGGTGCCCCCGCCGCCAAATCTTCGTTGGCTTCGGAGCTGTTGGCCGTCTCACCGGCAATCTCAACCGCGTATTCATTGCCCAGATCCAGGCCTTCAATGGTGCCCATGTTCATCGAAAGCAGCTGTTCGGCACTGAGGATGCTGCTTTTGGCTGATACCTTGATCATGCGTTGCTGGTTTTCGCGCCGCATTTGTGAGAATTCCAGCTTTGGCATCAGCGTTGCCACACGGTCGAGGCTGATCAACTGACCTGACGCGGTTACAGACAGATTGGACAAATCCTCCAGGCTGTCACGGAACGATTTCTCAGCCCGAACCACGATGGGAATGGAGTCATTGCCATCGCGGAATTGCGAGACCTCTGCGCCGGAGAAATAGGCGTTCATCACATTGGAAATGGACTGCGAAGTCACACCCAGTTCCCGAGCCCGATCCTGAGCCACATTGATGACGATCTTGAGGGACTTGTTGCCCCAATCGTTTTCGTTTTGCACCAAGCCTGGCGCTTCGGCGAAGCCGGCCTCCACCTGTTGAGCGAGCTGCAGCAGTTTGTCACCGTCCGGCCCCGAGATCTTGATCTCAACAATACCGGATTCAGAGCCGCCCATGGCCAGACGCTTGATCTTGAAACGGGCCGCCGGGTGGTTTTCCAACAGGTATTTCTGTGCCCGGTCAGACGCCGCAATGGCACCCTCGAAGTCATCGGTATTGACCAGGAAGAAGGCTGTTGAGGGATTTGTATCGGCTGGCGGAAGCGCCAGATAGAAGCGCGGACCACCCGAGCCAACGTAGGTTGTCACGTTGTCGACTTCCGGATTGATGCTCTTGTCAGAAAGCCACTTTTGGACAGACAGCGCTTCCGCACTTGTAGCCGAGATGGCGGTGCCCTTGGGCATGTCCTGATAGATGAGGAATTGGTTGCGCGCGCTGAGCGGGAACATTTCCTTTTTCAATGGGCCGAACAAGGTGACCGCATAGGCGACCAGAATGTAGCAAACCGGAATGACCAGAAGCGACAGGCTGAGGGCACGGCGGATCAATGTGCCGTAGCTGCGTACAATGAGGTTTGGCTCCGATTTGACCTGCTTCTGTTGTCGGCTGGACAGCCAGACCGTCAGCGCTGGCAAGATGTAGAGCGCGGTGATCCAGGAGCCGAGCAGCATGACGCCAACAACGGCCCCCAGCGAGAAGGCATATTCGCCCGACGTACCTTCCAGAATAAGCAGGGGAATGAAGGCAGAGACCGTGGTCACCGAAGCGACGCCCAAAGGCACGGTGAACTGACGACCGGCTTCCGTTGCAGCTTGCTCGGGATCCAACCCTTGCGCCATGCGGGCCTGAATGTCCTCCACCACAACCAGACCATTGTCGACCAACAGACCGAGCGAGATGATCACGGCAGCGATGGAGACCTGCTGCAGTTCAACGCCCAGATGCAACATGCCCATCAGGGCAAACATCACGGTGAACGGTACGATGCAGGCAATGATAAACGCGGCGCGCAGACCCAGGAAAACCAGCATGACCACGAACACCACTCCAAAGGTCTGAGCGACATTGGAGAGGGCGCTGTTGATCGAGTCTGTAACTTTCGATTCCTGATAGGTGGCGAAATTGTAGGAAATACCGATTGGCTGCGTGTCTTCGTGTTTTTCGATTGCTGCCCGGACTCGCTTGCCGACAACCTGAATATCCTCGCCGTCGGACATTTCAACCGCTACCATCACAGCGGGTTGTCCGTTGAAATAGACAGGCTTGTCCATCGGATCGACATAGCCGCGGCGTACGCTGACCAGATCTTCCAGCCGAACGAAACCGCTGAGCCCGGAAATCTTCGTCAGCACGCGACGAATGCTCTCGACGTCCTTCAAATCGCCGTTGGCTTCCAAAACCATCGCGATACCGCCAGCGTCCACTTCGCCAGCCGGCAGTATCACGTTCTGCGATTCCAGATCGTTAAGAACCTGCTGAATCTCGACGCCAACGGCGGCCAATTTGCGGGAATCAATTTCCAGGAAGATGCGTTCTTTCTGCTCACCGTAGAGCTCCACCTTCCCGACGCCATCCAGCGTGTAAATGTGATCCTGCAACTTTTCGGCAGCGTCTGATAAATCCGCATAATTGAAGCCCTCTCCGGTCACGGCGACCGATACGATGGTCACGCTGCCATAGTCGGTATTGACGAACGGACCGCGCGTGCCCTGGGGCAGCGTGCCTTCAACATCCTTCAGCTTGTTGCGAATGTCCTGCTTGATCTGATCGATTTGATCATTGGGAACCCAGTCGTGGATTTCCAGATTGATGACAGTGCTGCCGGTGGTGATCAGCGTTCTGATGTCATCGATCTCGGCGATTTCGCGGGCTTTGCGCTCAATCGGTTCGGTGATCAAATCCTCCATGCGCTCAGGCGACATGCCTGCAAATGAAGCTGACACCACGACCGTACGGATGGTGATCGACGGATCTTCCCTCTTGGAAAGAGCTGAATAGGAGATCAGGCCTTGAAGAAGCAACCCGATCATCACGAGAATGGTAAGGCGGGAGTGGCTGATACCGAAAGTTGTCAAGATGTTCATCGGGCGGGCCTACTTGCTGTCTGGGAGCAGTTTGACCTTCTGTCCATCCCTTAGGAAGGACACACCGGCGGATGCAACCCGCTCGCCCGCTTCAAGACCGTCGATGACGATAACCCTGTTCTCGCGAACGCCGGCGATGGTGATCTCGCGCAGCCCCACCGTTTGCGTTTCGGGATTGTAAATGTAGACCTGCGTGCTGGCTGGCTCGGTGGCGCTACTGTTTTCGTTGATCGTGCCGTAAAGGGGCAGCACGGTCAGTGGCAGCAGATAGCCTTGGCCGCGAGGGACGGTGAACTCGATAGCGACTTCCACCGCCATGCCGGCCTTCAGGGCGGGGTTCGTTTCGGTCAACTCGACAACAATTGGGAAGGACGAAACCGTGTCGGCCCTGGATCCCAGTTCGCTCACCATGCCTTTCAGCACGATGTCCGGACTGTCCGCCAGTCTGACCGTTGCCTGCTTGCCAACGGCAAGTCTTTGCACCACGTCGTAACTTACCGACAGCGAGATCTCGTAGCCATCGCTGCGGTAGAGGGTGGCAACGGGTGTGCCGACGGCGACCACGCTGAATGGCTCGACCAGAACCGAATTGACGATGCCGTCAATGGTCGAACGCAAATCCGCCTTGCCGAGATTTTCTTTGGCATTTTCCAGTTGCTTCTTTGCCTGCTGCAGCGAAGCCGCGCTGGTGTTGGCGGTGGTCTGAGCTGCGTCCAGATTGGACCGGGTTGTGACCTTCTTGTCGAACAGCTCTTTTTGGCGCTCAAGATTGGCCAGTGCGTTTTCGGCTGTTGCTTGCGCCTGAGCGACCGCTGCCTCGGAGGATTCAACCTGAATTTCCAGGCTCTTGGGATCTATGGACGCCAGCAGTTGACCCTCTTGCACGACCTGTCCGACCTTAAGATCGACCGGGCCGAGCTTGCCGCCGACCTCAAACGACAATGTGGTGACTTCTGCCGGTTGCAGGACGCTCGGGAAACGGCGGATGGTCGTCGATTCCTGGGCTTCCACCAGAACCGTTCTCAACCCGCGCACCGCGGGTTCAGCATCCATAGCGGTGTTGTCTTCCGACTGGCAGGCAGTCAAAACCATCATGGCTGCGGAAAGAACGACAAATTTCCTCATAAATTCACTCCGGCAAAATTTTGGCTATAGGTTGAGTCAACCGTCGTGCGGCGCAACGTTCGAACCCGCTTGTGATATCACAGGTTCCAGCACAAATCTAAGGTGCGGATTTTCCTGTGCACGGAATTCTGCTCGTTTTTGTGACTAAGCAGAAATCTCTATAGTCAGTTCTACTAAATTCTGTGCGCCGACACTGAGTTTAGATCGAATATTAGCTTACCTAAGGTCACTTAAATTCCGCTGCTGAACGGGCCAAAATTCTGAAGGGTGAACGAGAATGACCATTGTTGCGCAGATCTTTTTTGGAAGCATTGTATTGGGTATCTGCTCCATTATTCACATCGCGCTTTTGGTTTTGGCGATTATTTTGTTCCGGGCCATGTCAGTGACCCATGTGGCGAAAGCGCCCGGGCTTTGGCAGAGCCTGAAATTGATTACGGTTGGATTTTCATTCGTCTTGCTGGCCCATACGATTCAGGTCTGGCTGTGGGCCGCCTCCTTTATGCTCCTGGGCACTTTCTCCAACTTTTCGGACGCCATCTATTTCTCGATCGTCACCTATACGACCGTCGGTTATGGCGATGTGACCGTTGGTGGCGGATTCCGGGTATACGGAGCGATGGCCGCCGTCACAGGATTGTTGAATTTTGGCCTTAGCACAGCCTTTCTGGTGGGGCTTTTTGAACGTCTGTCGCGGGGCCGTTTGCCGCCAACCGCCCCGCCAGCGGATCGCTAATCAGCCTGCGTAAAGAAATATCCTGCAGAGTGTTCCGGCCACCTTGGTGGTGCCGGTTCGGCTGTGTTAGTCGAGAAAGAGTGCAGCGAAAACTGATTCAACCATGAGTGAAGACAAAGCCCAGCTTGAAGACGATGCCGTAGTGGGCAATGTGGCCGCGCAAGAAGACGCGGACGATGAAAGCGCGGCCGAATCGATCTACACCGAAGACGGGGTGGTGCTGGAATCGCTGCTTGAGGCAACGCGACAGGCAATGGCCGCCGGCGAGGCGGAAGCCGTTCGCGAAACCCTGGAAGGCCTGCACGAATCTGAAGTTGGTGACATTCTTCAGGCGCTCGAAGAAGAAGAACGCGATAGCCTGGTCGCGCTGGCTGGCGATGCCTTTGACTTTGCCGCACTGACGGAAGTTGATGAAGCGGTTCGCCTGGGCATTGTTGACAATCTGCCCAATGAAAAAGTGGCCGAAGCGGTTCGGGATCTGGATTCCGATGACGCGGTCTACATTCTGGAAGACCTGGAAAGCGAAGAGCGTGAGGACATCCTTGCGCAGATTCCCTTTCAGGAGCGAATCCGACTGCGCCGTTCGCTGGACTATCCGGAACAGTCTGCGGGTCGTCGCATGCAGACGGAGTTCATTGCCGTGCCGCCGTTCTGGACCGTTGGGCAGGCAATCGATTACAT
>JABSRX010000171.1 GCA_013214695.1 Rhizobiaceae bacterium
CAGTTATTGGTGTCGAAGAGCTGGTGGGATGGTCTGCAACTGCGCGTCAAGGGACCTTTGCGGCAGATTTTCCCGCGTATCACCAATCAGGCCAATCTGGACATCGAACAGCGCCAGACCAATGCCAAGCGGGCGCTGATCAACAATGGCGTCGCTGTGCGAGGTCTGACCCGGCGCCAGCGTCAGGCCTGGCTCGACAGGATGAAGTCGGTTTGGGATGGGATCGAAAACCGCGAATTGATCGACATTCTGAAGATTGCCGATCAATCCCTCTAACGATTGTCCCCGCCAAGTTACTTCGTCAAGAATTCTTCAATGCGATCCAGCGCGCGGGAGATGTTTTCAGCCGAGTTGGCATAGGAAAGACGGACATAGCCCTCGCCCAGAATGCCGAAATCGGGGCCGCCGATGATCGCTACACCTGATTCCTCCAGCAGGGCGGAGGCCAATTCCTTGGCCTTCCAACCGGTCTGCGAAATATTGGGGAAGGCATAAAACGCGCCCTTGGGTGTGGCACAGGTGACATTGGGCAGCGCGTTGGCCCGCTCGACCACCAGTTTGCGGCGGGCGTCGAACGCGGTCATCATCTCTGTGACCGCATCCTGCGGCCCTTCAATGGCGGCGATGCCGGCGAATTGGCTTGGTGCGTTGACACAGGACCAGGCATTGACCGCCAATTTGCGCACATTGTCATAAAGTGCGTCAGGCCAGATCGACCAGCCCATGCGCCAACCGGTCATGGCCCAGGTTTTCGACCAGCCATTGAGCACGATCAACCGGTCGCGAATCTCCGGGAAGGTCAGCAGAGAGACGTGCTCCTCCCCGTCATAGGTCATCACGTCATAGATTTCGTCAGACAGGATGGCGGTGTTGGGGAAGTTTTCCAGACCCTTGACCAGCAATTCGATTTCCGCACGCGGCGTCACCCCACCGGTTGGATTGGCAGGGGAGTTCAGGATGATCAGCCGGGTCTTTTCATTGACCAGCGACAGGGCTTCCTCTCCGGAAAAGGCAAAGCCGTTTTCTTCCCGCACCGGGATCGGCACCGGTGTGGCGCCGGTGAACTCGATCATGGATCGGTAGATCGGGAACCCTGGATCGGGATACATGATCTCGGTTCCCGGTTCGCCCATCATCAAAATGGCCGCAAACATGGTCACCTTGCCACCTGGCATGATGCAGATGGATTCGGGCGATACTTCCACCCCTGTGGTCTGCAAGGTGCGTTTCGCCACCGCTTCCCGCAGCGGCAAAATGCCGGTGGCCGGCGTATAGCCATGATGACCATCCCGCAGCGCTTTGACGGCCGCTTCGACAATGTGGTCCGGCGTTGGGAAATCGGGCTGGCCAATGCCGAGATTGATGACATCCATGCCCTGTGCGGCCAGCTGGGTGGCGCGGGCCAGGACGGCAAATGCGTTTTCTTCGCCGATACGGTCGAATCCGGATACTGCTTTGATCATGAACTGCTTGTGTGCTGGAAAAAGTTGTCTGCAATTTCCCCTTATTCGCCCGCTGCTGCAAGGTCGCGGCGAAATTATTTGATCGCAAAGCGCAAGAAGATCGGCCAAGGCATGGCCTGCATGGAAAATCTTTGTTAGCTCATAGCCCTCAACATCCGGGATAGATCGAAAGGGACACAAATATGAGTGACCGTCTGGCAGGCAAGACAGCTGTGGTGAGTGCAGCAGGGCAGGGCATTGGTTTGGCGATTGCCGAAATGTTCGCCGCTCAAGGGGCCAGTGTCGTGGCGACAGATGTCAATCAGGAAGCCCTCGACGCGATCAACACACCGGGCATCACGACCCGCCACCTGGACGTCCTGAACACCGATGCAGTCAACGCGGCGGCCGCCGATATTGGCGCCATTGATATCCTGGCTAATGTTGCCGGTTTTGTGCACCACGGAACAGTTTTGGACTGCGATGAGGCGGCGTGGGATTTCTCCTTCGACCTCAATGTGAAATCCATGCACCGCATGATTTTTGCCTTCCTGCCCGGCATGCTGGAAAAGGGCGGCGGGTCGATCATCAATCTCTCGTCCGGTGCCTCATCCTTGCGCGGTGCACCCAACCGCTATGTCTACGGCGCGACCAAGGCGGCGGTGATCGGCCTGACCAAGGCGGTTGCGATCGATTACATCAAGCAGGGCATCCGCTGTAACGCGATCTGCCCCGGCACCGTACGTTCCCCGTCCTGGGAAGAGCGTGTGGAAGAACTCGGCAAGGAGGTTGGCGGCAAGGACAAGGCGATGGAAATGTTTGTCTCGCGCCAGCCGATGGGACGCGTTGGTGAGGCCGATGAAGTGGCCGCCCTGGCCACCTATCTTGCCGGCGACGAGAGCGCCTTCACCACCGGTACCGCTATTCCGGTCGACGGTGGGTGGACGCTGTAATGAAAATTCTGGTGATGGGCGCGGCCGGCATGATCGGCCGCAAACTGATTGAACGACTGCTGTCGGTGGGCACACTGAGAGGTGAAAAGATCGCGGCGATCCACGGCTTTGATGTTGTCGAGGGCACGTTCAATCAGGATGCGGACATTGATGTGACCGTATCGGCCGGCGACATTTCCGATGCGGCGACAGTTGATGCTCTGGTTGCCGACCAACCCGACATCATTTTCCATCTGGCGGCGATTGTGTCCGGTGAAGCCGAAGCTGACTTCGAAAAGGGATATCGCGTCAACTTTGTCGGTACGCAAAACCTGTTTGATGCGATCATTGCGCGACGCGATTACCACCCCAGAGTGGTCTACGCCTCGTCGATCGCGGTGTTCGGTGCGCCGTTCCCCGAGATCATTGAAGACGATTTCCATCTGACTCCCCTGACGTCTTACGGAACGCAAAAGGCGATCGGCGAAATGTTGCTCGCCGACTATACTCGCAAGGGTCATATGGATGGCATTGGCCTGCGCTTCCCGACCATTGTCGTGCGTCCGGGCAAACCCAATCTGGCGGCTTCCGGTTTCTTCTCCAACATCATTCGCGAACCCCTTGCCGGTCAGTCGGCAGTATTGCCGGTCGGCGAGGATGTGATGCACTGGATGGCGAGCCCCCGGTCAGCGGTGAACTTCTGCATTCATGCCGCCGAAATCGACGGCGAGACAGTCGGCCCGCGGCGCAACCTGACAATGCCGGGCCTGGCGATAACCGTTGGCGAGATGATTGAGGCGCTGGAACGACTGGCAGGCGCAAAGACCGCTGGTCTGATCGAACGCAAAAGCGACGATGTGATTTCCGGAATCGTCGCCAATTGGCCGCGCAATTTTGTGGCGACTCGGGCGGAATCGCTCGGTTTCGCCTCCGAAAAGAGCTTTGACGACATTATTCGGGCCCATGTGGAAGACGAGTTGGACGGCGTCTGGCCGGAGGCTTAGCCCAGGTTTCCTATTACGAAACTGGCTCTAGCCCAGCTTCTGCGCCGAATTGCGCACCTTCAATTGCGGTTCGATGAAGATGGCGCCCGATTCGGTCGGTTGGCCGCTGATCTTGGCAAACAGGGCACGGGCGGCGAGGCGGCCCATTTCGTCATGGCCATCGGCAACGGTCGTCAGCGCTGGCGCAGAAATGCTGCCTTCCTCGATATCATCATAGCCGGTGACAGCGATATCCACGCCGGGCTCCAATCCACGGCTGCGCAGAGCGTGCATGACGCCCAGGGCGACGGTATCGCTGCAGCAGGCAATGGCGGTTGGTGGCGGACCCTGCGCAAAGATCTGTTCAACCGCATCATAACCGGCCTTGCGCTCATAAGGTGTTTCGATGTCCTGACGGTTGGGGACGTCCAGTCCCGCATCGGCATAGGCCTTGGCAAATCCGGCGCGGCGTGAGCGGCCCGTTGATGTCAGACGCGTGCCGCCAACCAGCGCAATATCCTTGTGTCCCAGTTCAAGCAAATGCTTGGTAACGAGGTAGAAACCTGCTTCATCATTACCCAAAAACGCAGGAACTTCAGCATCTTCCACTGTTCTCGCAACCAATGTGACCGGCAGGCCATTCTGCTCGATCTTGGCAATGTCTTCCTTGCTGGTGCCAACCGACGGCGACATGATCACCCCATCAGCGCCAAACTGCATCAGTGTCGAGATAAAGTCTTCCTGCAGGGCGATGTCGTCGCCGTGGTTGCACAACAGGAAGGTCTGACGGTTGGTGCCCAGCTCGGCTTCGATGGACCGCAAAATTTCAGCAAAAAACGGATTGATGATGTCGCGCACGATGACGCCGACAATGTCAGAGCGTTGGGTGCGCAGACTGGCGGCACGGCGGTCATAGACGTAGCCGATTTCTTTGGCCCGCTGGCGGACCTTTTCACGGGTTGCTTCAGCAACCAGAGGCGAGTCGCGAAGTGCCAAAGACACTGTTGCCGTGGAGACCCCCAAATCATCAGCAATTGTGGACAGAGTTACCTTGATGCCCAATGTGTCTTCCTTCGTCGGACCGCTTCGGCGGTTATTTGTCACACTATGCCGTCAGCGGGGAGCCTCCGCAATCACTTTGCTACCTTTTGGTGGGTTGTGAACAAGGGGCGCCGCGTTTAGTCTGCCTCGGCCCGTAAAACAGAATAAAAACATGCGTATCTGGATCAAAAACCCGCTGTCCATCTTGGCAGACAATGCTGCTGCCGGAATTGTTGTTGAAGGTGGGAAAATCGTTGAGATTTTGAATGCCGGTGCGCAGCCGTCTTCACCGGTTGATCAGGTATTTGACGCCAGTGAACATGTGGTTCTGCCGGGTCTGATCAACACCCATCACCACTTTTACCAGACCCTGACCAGGGCCCATCCGGCAGCGATCAACAAGGAACTGTTTCCTTGGTTGAAGGCGCTCTATCCGATCTGGGCCAAGAACGTGAACCCAGACGCCTTTCGCCTGGCGACGCGCTTGGCGCTGACTGAATTGCTGATGAGCGGCTGCACCACCGTTTCGGACCACCACTATCTCTATCCGGCGGGTCTGGAAAACGCGATGGACATCCAGGTGGAGGAAGCCGCACGGCTCGGCATCCGCATGACGCTCAACCGCGGTTCGATGAGCCTGTCGGAGAAGGATGGTGGTTTGCCCCCGGACTCGATCGTTCAGGATGACGACACCATCCTGGCCGATTGCGAGCGGGTGTTGAACAAATACCACGACAAGTCGGAAGGCTCGATGCTGCAGGTGGCGCTTGCCCCGTGCGCGCCCTTTACCGTGACCAAGCAGTTGATGACCCAGACCATGGATCTGGCCCACAAGCATGACTGCACCTGCCACACCCATCTGGGGGAGACCCTGGATGAAGACGATTATTGCCTGGCCCATTTCGGCTGCCGCCCTGTCGACTATCTTGAAGAGCTCGGCTGGATGAACGATCGGGTCTGGCTGGCCCATGGCATTCACTTCAATGACGACGAAGTCCGCCGCCTCGGTGCTGCCGGTGTTGGCGTGTGTCATTGTCCGACGTCGAATATGGTTTTGGCCTCAGGCCATTGCCGCACCAAGGAATTGGAGGCAGCAGGGTCGCCCGTTGGCTTGGGCGTTGACGGCTCCGCCTCCAATGACAATTCAAACCTGATGGAAGTGGTGCGCCATGCGCTGATGATCAATCGGCTGACGTACGATGCCGCCAGCGTCACCCATTTCGACGCCTTCCGCTGGGCCACTGAAGGGTCGGCCCAATGTCTGGGACGCGATGACATTGGCAAGATCGCTGTCGGCAAGCAGGCGGACCTGAGCTTCTACCGTCTGGACGAATTGCGCTTCTCCGGTGCAGGGGATCCGCTCGCTGCGCTGGTGCTGTGCGGTGCGCATTCTGCAGACCGGGTCATGATTGGCGGTGAATGGCGGGTGGAAAATGCCCTGCCGGTCAATGTCGACGTGGCAAAGCTGCGCCACGAACACGGCAACGCTGCCAAAGCGTTTCTCGAGGCACTGTAATGGCCAGCCCAGGCGGCGGCCCCGTCGACAGCGGCGATGTAATGGAAATGGCCTCCGCGAAAGAGCTGGTACACACCGTGCTGGGCGATGCGGTCCTCACCGACAAGTCGGTGATTGTATTGCCGCTCGGGGCGACCGAACAGCATGGTCAGCACCTGCCATTTGAAACCGATACTTTGATTGCCCAGGGCGTTTGTGAGCGCCTGTCGCGACAACTTTCGAATGATTTGGACGTCCACTTTCTGCCCGTGGAAACCATCGGCTATTCGCTCGAGCATATGGACCACGCCGGCAGCAAAACCCTCACCTATGGCGACGCCATTGAGCGTTGGACGCAGATTGGTGAGCAGGCAGCCAAAGCCGGCGCCCGGCGGTTCCTTTTGCTCAATGCCCATGGGGGCAACTCACCACTGATGTCGATTGTCACCCAGGAATTGCGGGTGCGCTGCTCGATGCTGGCGGTGGCAACGAGTTGGACGCGTTTCATCAAGCAAAGCGGCATTGTCGCTGCCAACGAGGAAGCCTTTGGCATCCATGGCGGCGATATCGAAACCAGTGTCATGCTGGCGCTGCACCCCGATCTGGTGAATATGGCGCAGGCCCGGGATTTCCCCAATCTGCAGGAAATGCTGGCCATCAATTTCAAGCATTTGCGCGCCTATGGCCCGCACGCCTTTGGCTGGAAGGCCGCCGACCTCAATCCGCTCGGGGTGACCGGCAATGCCGGCATGGCGGCCGCGGAAAAGGGCGAAAAGCTGCTGAATCTGGCGGTCGACGGGTTGAAAGAGTTGTTGGATGAGATCTCCGGGTTCGATTTGTCCTTGCTCAAAGACGCCTGATGCCTATCTTCGGCTGAGAAACTTCTATTTGGGTGCACCGATGTCTGACAGAACCCCCGTCACCGTCCTCACTGGCTATCTCGGCTCCGGCAAAACCACGCTGTTGAACCGCATTCTCTCCGATGAGCACGGCAAGAAATACGCTGTAATCGTCAACGAGTTTGGTGAAATTGGCATCGACAATGATCTCATCGTCGAAAGCGACGAGGAAATCTACGAAATGAACAATGGCTGCGTCTGCTGCACTGTGCGCGGAGACCTCGTGCGCGTTGTTCAGGGCTTGCTGAAACGCAAGGGTCGCTTCGACGGGATCCTCGTTGAGACCACCGGGCTGGCGGACCCGGCGCCAGTGGCACAAACCTTCTTCATGGACGACGATGTACGCGCCAAGGCGCAGCTCGATGCAGTGGTTGCCCTGGTTGATGCCAAGCATTTCCCGCTGCGCCTCAATGATGCGCCGGAAGCTGAGGATCAGGTGGCATTCGCCGACGTGGTGATCCTCAACAAGACCGATCTGGTGAGCGACGATGAACTGACCAAGCTGAAGGCGACGGTGCGCAAGATCAATCCGCACGCCACCATTCATACGGCAGAGCGGTCAAATATCGGGCTGGACGAGGTTCTCGACCGCGGTGCGTTTGATCTCGACCGCATTCTCGAAGACGATCCGCACTTTCTGGATGTCCATGATCACGATCATCATCACGACCACGACCACGATCACGCTCATGACCACCATCATCATGATCATGAATGCGGTCCAGACTGTGATCATGAACATCACAAGCTCGATGCCGACACCCATGACGTCTCGGTAAAGTCGATCTCGCTGCGGGCTGGCGAAATGAACCACGAAAAGTTCTTTCCGTGGATCAACAAGATAACGCAAATCGATGGGCCCGATATTCTACGCCTCAAGGGCATCATCGCTTTTGCCGGCGACGATGATCGCTTCGTGGTGCAAGGGGTGCATATGATCGTGGAAGGTGATCATCAGCGCCCATGGCATGCTGACGAAAAGCGCGAGACCCGACTGGTCTTCATCGGCCGCAATCTGGATCGCGAAAAGATCGAGCGGACTTTCAACGCCTGTATTGCCGCCTAAATGCCGACCATCGCGCCGTACGATTTCGACGAACATGTCGAACTGGCAGGTTTCGTCGATGATCAACCCGTCTTCGCGTTGGTTGACGGCACGGTGCGTTTTCCCACTGCCGGGGAAACCGTCGTAGAAGCCCATGACGGCCTGTTGTCGGCCGACATTACAGCAGACGGCAAAAGCCTGGTGACCGGTGGCGAGGATGGCAAGGTCATGCGCGTCACCCGGCAGGGGGCAGAGCTGATTGCCGAGCAGGAGCGCAAATGGATCGACGTCGTCGCCTGTGGCCCCAATGGGGCTGTCGGCTTTGGCGCCGGACGTACCGTCTGGGTTGCGACACAGGATGCAATAAAACAGTTTGATCATGAGAGGGCGGTGGAGGGCATTGCCTTTGCCCCCAAGGGCATGCGCATTGCCTGCGCCCGGTACCAGGGGGTGTCTCTGCATTGGGTGGCCGGGCAGTCGGCGCCAGTGAACCTGCATTGGGATGGCGCTCATACCGGCGTAACTTTCTCGCCCGACGGCCGTTACATTGTCACCACGATGGTGGAAAACGCCTTGCACGGTTGGCGTCTCGACAATGTCAAAACGGCTGAAGGCACCCATATGCGCATGGCTGGTTATCTGGCAAAGCCCAAAAGCCTGTCCTGGTCACGCAAGGGCCGTTACCTGGCGAGTTCAGGTGCGCCATCTGCTGTCTGTTGGCCATTTACCGGCAAGCAGGGGCCGATGGGGCAGGCACCGAGAGAACTTGGTACCCGCAGCGACGCAATGGTCACGCAGGTTGCCTGTCATCCCATCGAAGATGTGGTGGCAATTGGATTTGACGATGGCACAATCTTGGCTGCAAAAATTGACGATGCGGCCGAAGTGCAGCTACGCCGTTCCGGCAAGGGAGCCGTTTCGACCCTGGCCTGGGACCAGGCGGGCGACCGGTTGGTCTATGGCAGTGAAGAAGGTGAAGCTGGCGTCATCAGTGTCAGCGAATAGGAAGCAAGACGTATGAAAAATCCCGAACTCAACGCCTGGTGCGATTACCCGCAAGTGAATGTCCAACATGCTGATAGCGGGCCGCTGGCCGGGCTGACATTGGCGGTGAAGGATATCTTTCAGGTCGCTGGTTATCCCAACGGTTGGGGGCAGCCGACCCGGCTGGCCGAAGCCGAGCCGGATACTGAAAACCAGTCCGTCGTTCAAAAAATGCTGGACGCGGGCATTTCCGTTGAAGGCAAGAGCCAGTGCGAAGAACTGTGCTTTTCTTTGACCGGTATCAACAAACACTATGGCGCGCCGGTCAACGGCGCAGCGCCTGACCGTGTCACAGGCGGCTCGTCGTCCGGTTCGGTGTCGCTTGTGTCCAACGGCATTGTCGACGTGGC
>JABSRX010000172.1 GCA_013214695.1 Rhizobiaceae bacterium
CCATGCCGCGCTATCTGACCAACCGCTTCATTTCGCAAGACAAGGGCGAGGTGCTGGTCACGATCTTCTCCTCGGCCAATTTATCGGCCAAGGCCGTGCGCGCCAAGATCCAGGAGCTCGAAGACAGTCTGGCTAAAGCCGGGCACCCGGGCGCCACCGCTGTGACGGGCTATCCGGTATTGGCCAGCGTGGTGGCGCCGAGACTGATGGACAATCTGCGCCTCGGGCTGCTGTTGGCGGTCGCCTTTTCCATCGCCATCATTTCCCTGGCGACTCGGTCTCTCAAGCTGGGGCTGCTGTGTTTCATTCCCAATCTGTTGCCAATTCTGTGTGTTGAACTGCTGCTGATCGTCGCAGGCATTCCGCTGAATATGTCGATTGCCGTGGCGCTGACGGTGGCCTTTGGCATTGCCGTGGACGACTCGGTGCATCTGCTCAACGAATACCTGGCCAAACGGGCGCAAATGGGCAGCGGGCCTGCGATCGCGCAGGCTTTGGAGGAGATCGTTCCGGCGATCTTTTCCACCACACTTATCCTGTCGGGCGGCATGGCGATCATGATGTTCAGCAGTCTCTACGCCATATCGGTGTTTTCAGGCGTGGTTATAATAACGCTTGTTTTTGCCTTTCTATGCGATATTTTTCAATTGCCCGAATATCTTCACAAATTCGCGCGGTGACTGGTTTGTTAAATTCAACCAAGCTGGATGGGACCAAATATATGTTGAAATGGGCGATGATTATATTGGTTGGGCTCGCGACTTTCTTGAGCGATCCAATGAGCGGCGGCGGCTCACAGGCGCACGCGGCGAGCAATATACTGGAGTCGTTCACCGGCAATTGGCGGGGTTCGGGCCTGGTCAAGCCGACGCCGCAAGCTGACCAGGAAGCCATCCGATGCCGGTTGCGCAGCAATAACGGGCGCATCAAGACCAGATTGGTGATGAACGGCACCTGCGCCGTCGCTGGGTTCATTTTCCGGCTGAACGGATGGATCGAGCAGAGCGGGTCGGGCAACAGCTACAACGCGTCGATGTTTCAATCGCTGGTCAACATCACATCAAAATCGTTCCGCGGTCGCCGTGCCGGCAATCGTCTGACCTTCAAGTTTGTGGCCATCGACCAGGCATCGAAAAAGCCGATCAATGCCAGCATTCAGGTTGCCCGCAAGAACGCCAACCGGTTCGATGTTTCCGTGTCGCGGTCGCTTCCCAATTCGAAACGACGGGTCAGCCTGGGAACGATCAAGTTCACCCGCCGATAGGGGGGCGGCGTTGATTGGCCCAAAGCAGGAAGCCAAACAATAAAAGCATGGCAGACGCCGACAACAAAAGAATGGCTGCCGTGGCAGACCAACTCGCCAGCAAAACGCCAGCGAAAAACAGTCCTGCTGACCTGGCGGCAAAAGAAGTCCAACTCGACAGAGCGTAAATTCTTCCAAGCATTGGTGACGGAGATTCTTCTTGAATCTGTGCCTTCCACCGGACTTCGAAGACGGCAAGCAGCAAACCAACAGCAAATCCTGCAGACACCATCCACCAAAGGTTCGACGTGATCGAAACTGCGAGGTAGACGAGCGCGCCCCCTGTGAGAGCGATCAGGTGATAGAAGGACACCTTTGCAAGCACTGTATGGATTGGTTTCGCCGCGAGACCGGAAAGTGCGAAACCCAGGGATATGGCTGCCATGAACATTCCAAGTTCAAAGGCACCATAACCCGACTGTTCGATCTTGGCGGGCACAAGCAGGTTTGTGATTGGCAGGAGGCAAAGGTTGGCGATCACTGCCCCTGTAATGCCGATAACGATCCACCTGCGCGACAGAACAAACTTTAAATCAAGCTTGTGATCGCCCAGTCTTTGTCGGTCAGCGCTTGTTGATCGATCCACCCCCTTGAGGAACAAGATGGATAGTGCTGCCCCCGCAAAGAAGAAGGCGGCAATGAGTGTAACAAACGCGTCCGAGTGGATTTCCAGCAGCGCGCCAAAAAGGACGGGGGCACCGAAATGTCCGGTTTGTGTTATTACGATGAACAATCCGTTCTGTTGCTTCAGTTCTTCCTTTGAGAACAGGTAAGGCATCAGTGTCCTGGATGCATTGTCAAACACCGGCAAAAGCCCAAACAGAACGCACGATACAATGCTCAGCCAAATCACTGTCTGGGCCCCTAAAGCGAGAAGAATCGCGAGCGAAACGACTGCTGACAGGCTGATTAGATTGCTGACCAGCGTCACCAATGGACGGTGAAAACGATCACTCAACCAACCTGACACAATGGAGCCGCCGAATTGGGACGTCGCCATAAGGAACACAACAACGCTCAACCCAGAAGTGCCAAAATAGTTAAGCGCTACCCATGTCACAATCAGTCGAGCGGCACCGTGGGCAATTGATGCCAATAGAACACAGCACCAAAATGGCCTCGGATTCAAACGTCAAATCACTCTGTTCAGGATCGGAAGCATCACTTCGTCCTGAATTGATGCACGCCTTGCTAATGTTGCGTAGAAATTCCGGCGATAGGAGGAGGAACAGTTGTTCTGTGCAATGGCTTCCCCTTGAGTGACTTGAGGAAGATGACACCTGCCACCACAAATGTAGCGCAAATCGCAGGTACGACAGAGCGGTAGACCGTCCACATCAGCGCCCTTGGCGTTGGAGGAAATCTGATCAAAAACATCTCGTATTGGTGTTTCAGTTATGTTGGCTGCGATGAAGCGAGGCGACAGGCAAGGTGACACGTCACCATTCGCGTAAATTGCGTAAAGCTTACCGAAGCCACAACTTAAGCGTTTTGAGGGCGACGTTGGTACCCATTTGGAACCCAAAAACTGTTTTGCTAATTCAGAAAGGACCTTGCCCAAATCATGGCCAGATAAACTCTGTTCGGCATTTTGTAGTCCTCTCCCTTCCACAACAAACTTTGCAAAGCTGACACTTACATGGAAAGGAAACGACTCTACCAAGTCAAACAGGTTGTCCACGACATCTCGTGCGTTTGACTTCATCAGGCAGATGTTAATCCCAACTTCGATTCCCGCTTCTCCAAGTCGCTGAATTCCACGAACGGCCTGTCGAAAGGATCCGCGTCCTCGAATCTCATCATGAATTTCAGCAGAAGCGCCATCTAGCGAAACGTTGACGAGGTCCACGAGATCGCCAAGTTGGGCGACGCGCTTGGTGGACCAAAGCATACCATTTGACAGAACGGAGGTCCGGATTCCTAGCTTTTTCGTATGATGTAACAGTTCCGGCAGCCAACTTACCAGCAAAGGTTCCCCCCCACTAATGCTCACATAAACATCTCGGTATCGGCGTTTGGCTTCATCAATTACTTTGATCCAGGTTTCCAGCCCAACTTCCTTGGGAAAGGCGGCTCCGGATGAAACGTAGCAGTGGTTGCAGCGCAAGTTGCACTTGTTTGTCACGTGAATCTGTATGGTAGTTTCGTCAACTGGTACCTGGCTATCTGTTGGCTCTATGAAGTCGCTAATTGCCAAGCGAGAAAGGAGTTCGGACAAGTAAGTTTCAGCATTTGGAACCCCAAAACTTTCCAAGCAGATGATTGCTTCTCCAATTGTGGCGCCCGCGCTCAAACGTTCAATGACTTCGCGTTCTTTGTCATCTGCCACAACCCAGGCAGGCACTTTGGGTGCAATCAATAAATTCTTGTCATCGATTCTGTGCCAACTCAATATTTTTGGTACTGGAAAACCTTCGCCGGTATCAAATTCAACGGGTGTAAGCTTCATGGGAAAATCGATCGGGATTGAGTGTCTGGTGAATTAGGCTCGCTGACGCGCCAATAAAGGCGCGCCGGCTGGGATGTCTTCAATCGTTTGGACCGAAATCCCGATCAGCACAGTATGCAGATTCTTTGTTGTCGGCTTTGGAGCACGCATAGTTCAACGCGGCTCCGCGAGTGTTTACATAGCTTGCGCTGTCAGACTTTTCGGGAAGTTTTACCGAGATTTTGGACATTTTGTCCTCCTCATAAATCTAGGGTTGCATTGCGCGCGGTGAATATTTATCGCGCAATATAAATACTATATAAATATATTTGTTAGTCAAATATTGATTATATTTTTAATAATATTGCAATATTCTGTAAAATCGTGTGGAAATATAATGTTTTTTGTCGCGGGTTTCTGGTGCCCCTTGCCATCGGCTTTAAAGGCGTGCGCCTGCCTTTCTCCAATTTTACGACTGCGTGTGACTTTTGCGCGGTCGAACACAATTAGGGCGGCAACAACTGGTGTATTGGCGATCCGCTTTTGGGCACAAATCGTCCACGCCTATTGCTTGATCTGGCGCGGCAGGGTGTTGGTCAGGCGGTGTTGCCGTGTTTCATCGGCGACAGGGAGGCGTCACTGACCCGCACCGGCGACGTCATCGACGAACTGACCGGGGATCAGTGGCTGGTCGTGCATGGCGAGGACCGACATCAGCCGCAGTGCGCCGCACCATCACCGCGATTGCGCGTTTGCTGAAAGCCAATCGAGATCTGTTTACTGGAAACTTTGCAGGAGAGCCGTCGCCGTCGCCGTTGCCGCCGCCGCCGGCATAGAGCGCTGAACATGAAAAACCCCGTCGCGCTTTGAATGCTTGCGCCGACGGGGTGGTTTTTGGTGGCCGCACTTGGGCCGAATTCTGTTTCGCGGCGACAACGCCGCGCATAAGTCAATAATGATGTAAATTGTGTTTCGGGCGTTGCTCCTGACCTTCGCCTTTCGGGGGTATGCCTACTGGGGCTTGGGTCTGACGGCACATGGATTTTAGCACCGTCGAAGTCACCGTCCGTGGCCGCCCTTTCGGGTTGGGCCAAAACGCTGTTTAGGTGGTTTCATTCGACCTCCGATCCATCGCGCTGCTCTTTGCATCACCGCGAAATGCCTGTCTGATCCGGTCAGGCCTCACCAGTGTGACGAGCTAAGAATGTTCATTAAATCGTTGATTTAATGACAGTATTCCCGTTGCGATGCTTAAAGGATGGGACTCAAAAGGCGACTTGTCAAGGAAAGGAGCGCCTGCGCGCGATCACATTTTATTCGCGAGTTTATCGAGCCGCTTCACCAACCGTTGAGCCGAAGGAAGGATTGTTTGCAATATCAACGTGTTCGGTGGAGCAAGCCAGACTTGTCCACATGGTGGCGCGTGCTGCGTCAAACCGGTCTTATGCGGGCAGTGCCGACGGGAGGCGCCGAATCAAAAGGCCTTGAAGGTCAGGGTGGTCAAACTGTCGACGATGCCTTCAATGTTGAGGACTTTCTCGTTGACGAATTTGCCGATGTCTTCCTGTTCGTCGATGTAGATCTTCAGCAGAAGGTCGAATTCACCGCTGGTCGAATACAGCTCAGAGACGACTTCGCGCTCGTATATGGCGTCCGCAACTTCGTAGGTTTTACCGGGTTGGCAGCGTATCTGCATAAACACACATTTCATGGCAAGAACCTCGTTTGCATCTTCGAAATCGACCCGTCTTATATAGAGCCGTTTTCGTCCTGATTGAAGCATTCTGCCGGAGTATTTTTGCGTCAGCATCGCGCAGGATTGCGCCGCACGTCCTGGCTGGACTTGCAAGCAATC
The DNA here is from genome assembly GCA_013214695.1 of Rhizobiaceae bacterium. Lineage (GTDB taxonomy): Bacteria > Pseudomonadota > Alphaproteobacteria > Rhizobiales > Rhizobiaceae > Pseudahrensia. The sequence continues at coordinate 5,587 of JABSRX010000172.1, forward strand.
CGGTGATGATGATGGCGCAAAAAGGCCCGGCCCTAAGGGTTTGCGCCGCGAAGGGCCGTCGGCCGCGTTGCCTGTCTTGCCCGTATCCCCGATACGCGCTGCGACAGGCGCCTTGCCGAGCAACCCTTCGGGGCGCAAACAGAATGATTTAATCAGGACGAAAACGGCTCTGGACGAAACTGGCGCAATGGCCAATGTTTAGTTGGTAAAATCTACACGAGTTCGCGGTCCTGCAATTGGTGTTGCAGCTGCTGCAATTGCTGAAGTTGGGCCTGTTCACGCGCTGCCAGCTCTTGAGCCGCCTGTTCACGCGCTTGTTGCTCTCGTTGCGATTTTCGCTGCTGCCGCCGTCGCCGCAGCTGGACCAGTTCCCAGGCACCATGTCCGGCGATCCCGGCGACGACCAGCGACCCGCCGATATAGACGTTGCGGCTGGGCAGCTCGGCAAAGATCATCCAGACCCAAAGCGGTGCCAGAACGGTTTCCAGCAGATAGAAGAGGGCAACCTGCGGGGCAGGAATGAAGCGTGGTGCCAACCAAAGCGTGATCCCGGCCAGTGGCACCAGGATCAACACGTCGGCCAACAGCCACAGAGGGGCAGTGGGCATGGTCGCTGTCCATAGCGTCATCGGCAGCGCAAAGGCCGCCGTGACCAGGCCGCCAAATCCGGGGGCAAGGGACAGGTCCTTGCCGGAACGCCGCGCCAGGCTCAGTGACAGGGCGATCATTGCAGCGCAGATCAGGGCGAACAAGTCTCCCAGCAGGTTGCCGGTGCCGAGGCCGTCAGCAACGATAATCCCCACGCCGACAATCGTGGTGACAATCGCGGCCCAGGTGGCCTTGGATGGCTTTTCGCCGGTGACTGGCCAGGATAACAGCGCTGCCAGCATGGCGTTGAAGGCGAGAATGAAAACCACATTGGCCGTCGATGTGTTGAAGACCGCCAGGGCAAAGAAGATGCTGTTGAGCCCGGAAAGGGCGCCAATGGTCAGAAAATTCCGGTCTGCAAACAGGTCGCGCGGCATGTCGGATCGATCGGCAAAGAAGCGCCAATAAAGCCATAAGACAAAGGCCATACCGAGCCCCCGGGCGAGCATCACGGTGTAGGGGTCGCTGCCCGCCAGCCGGATCAATGGGATGTCGATGGACAGAGCAAAGCCCCCGACAAATGCCAGGCCAAGACCCTTTGCGGGCTGGTGCACAAGTTGCGATGCCATTGGTCCCCGATCCTCAACCGTGCATCAGCGCAGATGCACCCGTCAGGTTTAGAGTTGAATGGGGATGGGTGCCAGCCTTTTCGCAGCGCACAGGCATTGCGGTGGATAAGCGCCTATTTTGTGAACTCGATCCAACCGCCCGCCTGCAAGCGTTCCTGGGGCAGAAAGCGAGCCTTGTAGTCCATCTTGGTGGAGCCTTCGACCCAATAGCCCAGATGGCAGTACTTCAGCCCTTCGCGCTGACAACGGGCGATGTGATCGAGGATCAGATAGGTGCCGAGACTGCGCTTTTCTTCGTTTGGGTTGAAGAAGCTGTACACCATCGAACTGCCATCACCGAGCCGATCGAACAGCACTGCGGCGACCAGCGGTCCAACACCTTTGCCTGTCAGTTCACTGTCGGGGCCGCGGCGCCGGTATTCGATAATGTTGGTTTCGACATGGCTGTCTTCCACCATCATGGCATAGTCTAGCACCGTCATGCCGGCCATGCCGCCATCACCGTGACGGGAATCCACATATTGGCGGAACAGTGAATATTGCTCCGATGTGGGCGAGTTGCCGGTCTCAGTGCCGATCAGATCGCTATTCAACCGGGCCACCCGACGCATCGACTTGGTTGGCTTGAAACGGCGCACCAGCACGCGCGTCGCCTGACAGGCGCGGCAAGCCTCGCAGGCCGGGCGATAGGCAATGTTCTGACTGCGGCGGAACCCACCCTGCGACAGATCATCATGCACCAAAGGCGCGCGTTCACCCACCAGATGGGTGAAGACCTTACGTTCCATCTGATTCTGCANATAAGGGCAGGGCGCGGGCGCTGTCAGATAGAACTGCGGTGTGTTGAGCGAATGAGCCGTCATTTACAAATCATAGTAGAAAGGAGCGAAGATTGAAAAGACCACCCAGAGCAGAATTATTAACGGAATCCCACTGCGCAAATAGTCGCTGAAGCGATAGCGTCCCGGACCCAGCACCAGGAGATTGGTTTGATACCCCACCGGCGTGGCAAACGAGCAGTTGGCAGCGAAAATGATGCAGACGATGAACGGCTCCAGCGGAACCCCCAGTTTTTGCGCGATTCCGATGGCAATCGGCGTAAAAAGCACCGCCGTGGCGTTGTTTGACAGGATATTGGTCAAAAATGCGGTGATTATGAATAGCGCCGACAAGATCATCGAAGCGCTTTGCCCCTCCATGATGTCGACGAAAGCGGTGGCCAGAAATGCCGCGCCACCGGTGCGCTCCAGCGCCAAGGCGGCGGCCAGTGAGGCGCCTACCATCATATAAATCTGTCGATCAAAACTTCGTGCGGCCTGACGGATCGACAGGCAACCTGAGGCAATCACCGCATAGGCCCCGAGTAGGGAGGCCACGACAATGGGTAAAATCGACAGCGATGCCGTGGCGATGACCAGAGCGAAGATCAGGATCGCCCTTGGTGCGTAGGCGCGCAGCGGCACTTCACCGGCCGATTGTTCCAGCAACAAAAGCTCGCGGCTGGCCCGTAGACGTTCGATATCTTCCGGCAGACCACCAATCAGCAACGTATCGCCGGGCTCCAATCGAATAGCGCGAACCAGGCCTCGGGTCATGACGCTGCGCCGTTGCAGGCCCAAAATCATCGTCCCATAGGTGGCGCGAATGCGTGACGCTTCAATTGTCCGACCGGCATATCGGGACCCGGGGGCTACCACGGCCTCGGCAAGCGTGAAATTCTCCGTGACACCGGAGAGTGAGTCGCTGCGCCGGGTTGGATCGTGATCCTCAGCAGCCATTTGCGGCAGGCTGGCAAAACCATCCGAAAGAGCCTTGGTCAGGGCCCGCCGCGTGGCCGCAACGATAACAATGTCGCCCGCTGTCAGAACCGTGTCTTCAAAGGGGGGCAGGATCTGTTCGCCGTCGCGCAGGATGGAGCGAACCGTGATGTTGGCAAGATCCGGGAAAAGGCCTGCCACGGATCGCGCTCCTTCCAGCGGATGGTCTTCAGCAAC
>JABSRX010000173.1 GCA_013214695.1 Rhizobiaceae bacterium
CCATCTTCGCGCTTATCGACCACAAGGCAGCCTGGAGACTGGCGCAAAATTTCGCGCGCTTCGTCAGCAGAAATCTCGTTCTCGAACTCGATGTTCACCGCCTCGGAGTGTGATACGAAAACCGGTACGCGAACGGCAGTTGCGGTGACCTTGATATTCGGATCCAGCATCTTCTTTGTTTCAGCAGTGATCTTCCATTCTTCTTTGGTTTCACCGGAATCCATGAAAACATCGATATGGGGAATGCAGTTGAAGGCGATACGCTTGGTGAATTTCTGAGCTTCGATTGGATCTGCCACGAATACAGCGCGAGACTGGTTGAACAGCTCTTCCATCGCTTCCTTACCGGCGCCGGAAACCGACTGATAAGTGGAAACCACGACGCGCTTGATGGTTGCCTTGTCATGCAACGGCTTCAGCGCAACCACCAGCTGGGCAGTCGAGCAGTTTGGGTTGGCAATGATGTTCTTCTTGGAGAAACCAACAATATCATCGGCGTTCACTTCCGGAACGATCAAAGGAACATCTGGGTCATACCGGAAGGCTGACGAATTATCGATGACAACACATCCAGCGGCACCGATCTTGGGCGCCCATTCTGTCGACAGGGAACCGCCAGCCGACATGATAGCAATGTCGGTGTTGGAAAAGTCGTAATTGTCGAGCGCTTTGACCTTCAGGGTCTTATCGCCAAATGAAACTTCTGTTCCCTGGCTGCGGCGAGATGCCAGTGCGACGACGTCGTCAGCTGGAAAATCACGCTCCGCCAGAATGCTGAGAACTTCGCGGCCCACATTGCCTGTGGCGCCAACAATTGCAATTCTGTAACCCATGATGATTTTGCTCCTACCTCTCCAAATGCGCACTGCGCTAGCACCTCTCCTTCCCGGGAGAGCGCGGGAGGGAGCGGCTAAACGGTGGTCTTCGTTTTGAGTGCCTTGATCAACATGCGTCACCTTTTAGCGGCAACGATGAAAAAGTCAAACCTTGTTGCTTCGTTAATTGCGATCCAGGTTTTGGGCCTGGCTTCAACGTCAGTTGCTCAGACAGGTTTCACCCCTCTGAATCAATCACAAATTCGCAGCCTGATGTTCGGTCAGATGTTCACTGGGGAATATTTCAACGGTGGTCAGTGGGCGGAACGCTTCAACCCCAATATGACCAGTGTTTATGTGGAAGAGGGAAAGGCGATCCATGGTCACATGGAATTCAAGGGCTCGCTTCTGTGTTTTGACTATCCTTATCGGCCGGATCTTGAAGGTGGATGCTTTGAAATCTGGAAACGGGGTGCCAATTGCTTTGACTTTTACAGTTCGCAAAGCGTGGTCAGCTTCAATGATCGGCGGTTTGGGCGCAACTGGATGGCACGTGCCTGGATCTCGGACGCGCCAAGCACCTGCAAAAGCGAGTTGATCGGTTGATTAGCTCGCAGAACAGTGCGCTGCCTCGCCGCGCCGCTTGCCGCCTAGCCGCGGGCGCCAAAAATAGCGCTGCCTACCCGCACACTTGTCGATCCAAATTCAATCGCGGTTTGGTAATCGGCTGACATGCCCATGGACAATTCGGCGACCCCGGCTTCTTCTGCCAGTTTTCGCAGCAAGGCGAAATGCGGCCCAGGATTTTCGTCGAACGGCGGAATGCACATGAGCCCGACGATCTTCAAGCCGTGTTCGGATCGGCAGCGCTCGACAAACTCGACGGCCTGGTGCGGGTCAATACCGGCCTTTTGTTCCTCACGGCCTGTATTGACCTGAACGTAAAGTTTCAGAACACGGTCCTGTTTGGACATTTCCTTCGCCAGGGCCTTGGCAATTTTCTCCCGATCAACGGTGTGGATCACGTCAAATAGAGCCACTGCCTCCGATGTCTTGTTGGATTGCAACGGACCGATCAGATGCAACTCGGTATCTGGATATTCCTCTTTCAATTGCGGCCACTTGCCCTGGCTTTCCTGCACCCGGTTTTCACCAAAAATGCGATGGCCAGATTGCAAAACCGGTCGGATATGATCTGCATCGAAGGTTTTGGATACGGCAATCAGTTGTACGCTACCGGGCGCCCTATCAGCCTGCGATTCGGCCTCCTTGATACCGTCCAGCACGTTCTTCAGTCGGTCTTTTTGCTCTAACAAGCCCATCTTCCTTCAATTAGCATCCTTGCGCCGCGACTAAGTGTTGACCTGCATTCGCATTTCTGGTCACTAGCAGCCCAAACAACTCCCTTTTTGATGATGAGCCGCAAAATGGCAAGTGAGCGCTACAACGCAAGAAGCGTCGAACAAAAATGGCAGCAACAGTGGGACTCGGAAAACATTTTCCAAACCAGCACACTGCCCGACGGTGACAAGGAAACATACTACGTCCTGGAGATGTTTCCCTATCCTTCCGGCCGCATTCATATGGGCCACGTGCGCAACTATGCCATGGGTGATGTGATTGCGCGTTACAAGCGGGCCAAGGGATTTGAAGTCCTGCATCCGATGGGTTGGGACGCGTTCGGCATGCCGGCGGAAAATGCCGCCATGCAGAATAAGACTCACCCGAAGGGCTGGACCTATCACAACATCGCCACCATGCGCACCCAGCTGAAATCGATGGGACTGTCGCTTGATTGGTCACGCGAGTTTGCCACCTGCGACCCGGATTATTATGCCCAACAGCAGAAGCTGTTTTTGGATTTTCTGAAGGCCGATTTGGTCTATCGCAAAAACGCCAAGGTCAACTGGGATCCCGTCGACATGACGGTGCTGGCCAATGAGCAGGTCATCGATGGCCGGGGTTGGCGTTCTGGTGCCGAGGTTGAACAACGCGAACTGACGCAATGGTTCTTCAAGATTTCCGATTTTTCCGAAGACTTGCTCAGCAGTCTGGATGGTCTCGATCAATGGCCAGCCAAGGTGAAGCTCATGCAGGCGAATTGGATTGGCAAATCCAAGGGCGCCCGGGTGCGGTTTGCACTGACGGAGAACGACAAAACAACGGCCGATGAAATCGAGGTCTTCACCACACGACCCGACACGATGTTTGGCGCAGGCTTCATGGCCCTGGCTGCTGAACATCCCTTGTCCTTGGAATTGGCACAATCAAACCCAGATCTGGCATCGTTTATCGACGATTGCCGCAAGATCGGCACATCGGTTGCCGCGATCGAAACGGCTGAAAAAATGGGTTTCGATACCGGCTTGACCGTTGCACATCCGTTTGTCGAAGGACGGGTACTGCCCGTCTATGTCGCAAATTTCGTTTTGATGGGTTATGGCACTGGCGCCATTTTTGGTTGTGCGGCCCATGATCAGCGCGATCTCGACTTTGCCCGCAAATATGATCTCGACGTGATCCCTGTCATTGCTGATGTTGCCAATCCCGATGTCGCCATTGAAGTCGGTGACACCGCCTATCTCGGTGATGGTGTCATGGTGAACTCTGGCTTCCTGAATGGCCTCACCAAAGATGCCGCCATCGAAGCAGCAATTGAAAAGCTGCAGAGCCAATCCCTGAATGGTGCCGCTGCCGGTGAGGGAGAGATCAACTATAAGTTGCGTGACTGGGGTGTTTCCCGTCAACGTTATTGGGGGTGCCCAATTCCAGTCGTTCATTGCGATGATTGCGGTGTGGTTCCTGAGAAAGAGGAAAACCTGCCAATTGCCCTGCCCGAAGATGTCACCTTCGACACGCCGGGCAATCCGTTGGACCGCCACCCCACCTGGCGCGACGTTCCTTGTCCCGCCTGTGGCAAACCGGCCAAGCGTGAGACGGACACAATGGACACCTTTGTCGATTCGTCCTGGTACTTTGCCCGCTTCACGGATCCAAAATCAGCCACACCGACAAATGTCACGGCAGCGAATCGGTGGTTGCCGGTGGATCAGTATATCGGCGGTATCGAACATGCGATCCTGCATCTGCTGTATTCGCGCTTCTTCGCCCGCGCCATGTCCATCACCGGGCACATGGACATTCAAGAACCTTTCAAGGGCCTGTTCACGCAGGGCATGGTGGTTCACGAAACCTACAAGTCAAAAGACGGCGACTGGCTCCAGCCTAGCGAAGTCGACATAACCGAAGATGGCAACAATCGGTCCGCCACACACGCGGTGACCGGCGAACCTGTTCAAATTGGTGGCATCGAGAAGATGTCAAAGTCGAAGCGCAACACCGTGGATCCGGACGATATCATTTCGAGCTTTGGTGCCGATACCGCGCGTTGGTTCGTTTTGTCGGATTCACCGCCAGACCGCGACGTCATCTGGACCGAAGCCGGCGTTGAAGGCGCCCATCGATTTGTCCAGCGCATCTGGCGCCTGGTGAATGCTGTGGCTGAGCGCGCTGATCAGGCTGGCAGTGATGAGGCAGACTTGAACCTGCGCAAGGCCACACACAAGGCCCTCGCCAAGGTCGACGAGATGATTCCCGGGTTGCGCTACAATTCCGCCGTCGCCCAGATCTATACCCTGGTTAATGAGATCGAACAGGCGTCGCGGTCACACGCGGTTTCGACACAAGCCCTGTCCACATCGATGGCGATGACCATTCAAATGATCGCCCCAATGATGCCCCACCTTGCCGAAGAGTGTTGGGCCGTATTGGGGCGCGACGGCATGGTGTCCGCGACGGCATGGCCGGAAGTTGATCCTGAAATGCTGGTCGAGGCCAATATTGTCCTGCCGGTTCAGATTAACGGCAAAAAGCGTGGTGAAGTTTCTGTGGCAGCCGACCTCGACAAACAGGGAGTTGAAGCAGCTGTCCTCTCTGAAGCCTTTGTACAATCGGCGCTTTCTGGTAAGGAACCAAAGAAGGTTGTTGTTGTCCCTGGGAGAATCGTCAATGTGGTCATTTGAGGTGACGCCGATTCAGCGTTTGATCGGGACATTGGGATTGCTGACCTTCCTGGCGTCCTGCACGGTCGAACCCCTGAATGCGACGTCTTCCAACCGCCTCTCCGCCGACGGAACCTCTGCGTCGGTGCGGACGATCATGAAGTCTATCAGCGTTGACCCCGTCGGAGAACGTGTCGCCCAACAGGTGCGCAACAATCTGCTGTTTGAACTCAATGGTGGTCAGCTCGAGCCTGGTGGCCAATACAAAGTCTCGCTGCGGGTTTCCCCATCAACGAGATCTCTGGCCGTCGAAGGCGACTCCTTGTCGTCAACCTCGGCGCAGGCTGTTGTTCGCGTCAATTACCGGCTGATCGACACAACAAGCGGTAAGCCCATTTCTGAGGGCATCCGACAAGCCGTTGCCAGTTTTGACCAGACACCGCAAAGCTACGCCAATGAGCGCGCTGCACGCGATGCTCAAAATCGTGCCGCCAAAGCCGTTGCGCAACAGGTTCGCTTGGCGATTGGCCAAGCACTAACCCAGAACAACAGTTAAGCGATTGGCCCAGGTCAAAAACCACGAAGTCGACGCCTATCTCAAAAAGCCCAATGCGGCCCATCGGGTCATACTGCTCTATGGCCCGGATTCCGGCTTGGTGGCCGAGCGCGCCAATATGCTGGCAAAGTCCAGTGGTGCCGATCTCAACGATCCCTTTTCAACCATTGTCCTGGACGCCGAGGACGCGGCCTCAGATCCCCAGCGCGTCGCGGATGAAGCGCATACCGTTTCGATGTTTGGTGGCAATCGGCTGGTGCGCATCAAGGGATCGACGCAGAAAAATCTCGCCAATGCCATTCAGCCGGTCCTCGATCAACCACCTGTCGACGCCTTAGTGATCATCGAAGCCGGAGACCTCAAAAAATCTTCGCCATTACGGTCACAAATCGAAAAGGCGTCCAGCGCAGTGGCCTTACCCTGCTATCAAGATCAGATCAGAGCCCTGCAAATGATCATTGATCAGGAGTTAGAAGCTTCGAAATTGACCATAGAAGCATCGGCACGCAAAGCCCTTGTGGAACTGCTCGGCGACAACCGCATGGCTTCGCGTGGTGAAGTTCAAAAGCTGTGCATGTATGTGGGCGATCGCGGTCAAGTTACATTGGACGACGTCAATCAGATCGTCGGTGATGCGTCGAGCCTGGCTTTGGACACTGTGGTGGATGCGGCCAGTATCGGTGACATTGCCACGATGGAGCATACTTATAAGCGTTTGATCGCTCGAGGCACGGCAGTTTTTCAGGTCGTCAGCGCCTTTCAACGCCATTTCCAGGCGCTGCATTTGATGCGTTCGCAGATGGAATCAGGCAATCAGCCGGCGTCATCTCTGGTCAATGCGATGCGGCCGCCGGTCAACTTCCAACGCAAGGATAAAGTCGTGCAAGCCGTCAATCTTTGGCGAAAAACATCTCTGGAAAGGGTTTTAAGCCGGCTTGAAAATCTCTCTCTGGAAACCCGGACGCAAAGCACACTGGGCGTTGCCCTGACCTCGACGGCGCTGTTGGCCATCGCCATTGAAGCCCGTCAGTCGCGTCGATAAGCCAATCGCATCCGATCAGGATGTCAATTTGCCTTCAAGAAGATCCAACTGATCCAGAGACTTATAGTCAATTGTGACCCTGCCCTTGCCGTTTGCTTTGTGATTGATGGCAACCTTCAATCCAAGGGCATCACTTAAACGCCGCTCCAGGGCTTCCGTGTCAGCATCTTTAGGGGCTGCTGACGCGCTCAATAGACCTGCTTTGGGCGCAGAGTGCTCCTGTGCGGCAAGCTTCTCGACCTGACGCACCGACAGTCCCTCATCGATGATGCGCTTGGCCAGAGCTTCCGGCGCCTCCATCGGAATCAGCGCCCGGGCATGGCCGGATGACAACTGGCCCGACGACAACAGACCCTGAACCGAATCCGGCAGATTGAGCAAGCGCAGTGTATTGGCAACATGACTGCGGCTTTTGCCGATAACCTTGCCCAGATCTGCCTGCTTGTAGTCGTGTTCTTCCATCAGCTGGCGATAGCCCAAGGCCTCTTCGACTGGGTTGAGGTCAGCACGCTGGACGTTCTCAATGATGGCCAGCTCCAACGCCTGTCTGTCGTCGACCTCGCGCAGCAGAATCGGCACGGAATGCACGCCAGCGCGTTGTGCCGCGCGCCAGCGACGCTCACCGGCAATGATCTCATAATCGATGATGTGATCGACATTTTCTTCCGGTCGGGCCGAACGCACCAGAATGGGTTGAATGACCCCGTGCTCTGAAATGGATTGCGACAGGTCTTCCAATTCGGCCTCGGTGAAGTGGCGACGTGGGTTGTTTGGATTGGGGCGGATCGACTCAATGGGCACAATGCGATCGCTGGCCACGGACGCGGTCTCAGAGCCAGCGCCACCAATGCTTTCGCCGCTGGCATCGGAAGGTTTGCTAACAGCGGGTTTGTCCATCTCGCCGATCAGTGCGGCCAGGCCACGCCCTAGACGTTGTTTTGAATTTTCTTCAGCCATGCTGTTATTGCCTCGTCTTTTTCTTTTGCCGCATCAGTCTTCCGAGTCGGCTTGCAGGGACTTTTCCCGCTGAATGAGCTCGGATGCCAGTTTCAAATAGGCCTGGCTGCCTGCGCATTTGATGTCATAAAGCAAGACTGGTTTGCCAAATGAAGGCGCTTCTGAAATGCGCACATTACGGGGAATGGTTGTTTCATAGACCAGATCGCCAAGCGTTTCGCGCACGTCATCCTGTACTTGTCCAGCCAAATTGTTGCGCTTGTCAACCATCGTCAAAACGATGCCCTGAATGCTTAACCGTTTGTTAATCGTGCCTCTGACCTGTTCCACCGTCTGCAGAAGCTGGCTCAGGCCCTCCAAGGCAAAGAACTCCGCTTGGAGCGGCACTAGGATGGAGTCGGCCGCCGCCAGGGAATTGAGGGTCAGCAAATTCAGTGAAGGTGGACAGTCGATCAGGATATAAGTGAAGTCAGGATTGCGGCCCAAATGACCCGCTATGGCTTTTTTCAGCTTGAATGGACGGTCCGGCTGATCCGCGATTTCCATCTCGACACCCAGCAGATCCAACGTTGCCGGCGCAATGCTGAGCCGAGGCACCGCCGTTTTCTGTACGACATCCACCAGGCTCATAGTGCCGGTTAAAAGATCATAAGTTGATGCTTCACGCTCATCCCGTTCAATGCCCAATCCGGTGCTGGCGTTGCCCTGGGGGTCCAGATCAATCAGCAAGACCTCTTCGCCAATCGCGGCCAGAGCGGTTGCCAGATTGATCGCCGTTGTGGTCTTGCCGACGCCCCCTTTTTGGTTCGCCAAGGCAATGGTTCTGGGTCGGATGTCGGGGTTGATGCTCATCAAATACTCTGCATTCCAGCGGGCATTTTCCTGTTCCCTGTCCTACAGACTCACGTTGAAAATGATAGCCTTAACGCGGCCTCAATGCAGAAATTTTTAGCACCACCGATCCATCTTCAAGACGGCTTGGAACAATCGCGTGTTCGAAATCCCAATGGCGCTGTGCATCTGCAATTTCGGCCACATGATCACGTCCTTTTGGAAACACACCGATGGTTCCATTTGCGAGGTAAGGTTCCGTCAGCCTTAACAAATCGTTAAGGGATGCCAGAGCCCGCGCTGTGACGACCTTCGGTCGGGCAATTTTTGGTAGAGCATTTTCAATGCGGTCATTGACGATGGTGATATCCACACCCAGGTCCCGTAAGCCGATCTGCCGGATCGCTGCATTTAGGAAAGCGCATTTCTTCCCGTTGCTTTCGACAAGATGCACCCGCCCCGATCCGTTTTCAGCCAACAAGATGGCGATGATCATCCCGGGCAACCCCGCCCCGCTTCCGATATCCACAATCTCATCGGCACCTTCGAGACTGTCAAAGACCTGGAGACTGTCCGCGATGTGACGGCTCCAGATTTGCTGGATCGTAGACGGTGCAATCAGGTTGATCCGGGCCTGCCATTGAAGCAGTAAATCATGAAAAACTGTGAGTCGTTGCTCTGTTTCACGTGAAACATTCTTGACTTGTTTGAGCAGATTCGGACCTTCCAATGCACTCACAAAACGGCTCACGCCGCCCCGTCATTTAC
>JABSRX010000174.1 GCA_013214695.1 Rhizobiaceae bacterium
TATGCCGGACTGGCGGCTGCCCGCCGCTTGGCCGAGAACTGTCCCGATAATCACATCGTTCTGGTTGACGCCGGCACGGCGGGGGAAAATGCCTCGGGCCGCAATTCCGGATTTGCCATCGACCTGCCCCACAATGTGGGATCGTCGCTCGACGAACTGGAGGGATCCCACCGCTTCATGCGACTCGCGCGCACGGCAATCGACAGCCTGACTGAAACTATTGAAGCGCACGACATCGACTGCGATTGGTCCTTGGATGGGCGCTATCACACGGCCGTCTCCGCCCGCGGCACAAGCGATGTGCTGGAGCCCTATGCCAAGGAATTGGAGGCGTTGGGCGAGCCGTTTGAGTGGCTCGACAAGGATCAGGTCCGCGAACGCATTGGCTCGCCTCACTTTAACGCAGCAGTGTACACACCCGGCGGCGCGCTGATGAACCCGGCCGCCCTGACCCGCGGCCTTGCCGACCACCTGCCAGCAAATGTGACGCTTTACGAAAACTCCCCGGTGATCGAAGCCGAATTTCAGAACGGCGTGCGGTTGACCACCGCCAATGGACTGGTTCGAGCCCCCAAAATGATCATGGCAGCCAATGGTTACAGCGAACAGTTTGGGTTTTTCCCGAACCGCTTTCTGCATCTGGTGGCTCATGCCAGCCTGACGCGCCCGCTGACGGAAGACGAGCGCGCCGCCTATGGCGTTGAAGCGCCATGGGGCCTGACACCCGCCAACGCCTTTGCCGGCATCACCATGCGCTACACCAATGATCATCGCATTTTGATCCGCCAGGGGTTGGACTATTGCCCGAGCCAAAAGGTGACGCCAGCCGAACAACAACGGGTCGCCCAAAAGCACAAAAAGCTATTCGATCAGCGCTTCCCGATGCTGACAAATGTCAGTATGGAACACACCTGGTGTGGCATGGTGTGCCTGTCGCAAAACAGTGCCCCAGGATTTGGACAATTGGCGCCAAATGTCTGGTCGGCGGTTTGTCAAAATGCCGTTGGCGTAACCAAGGGTACCTTTGGCGGAATGCTGGCGGCTGATCTGGCAACACAGCAGGACAATCCGCTGATTGAAGACATGTTCAGCCTCGGAGAACCAAGCCGCCTGCCGCCGCGCCCGTTTCTCGACATCGGGGTCCGGTCCCGCTTCATGTGGGAACTCTGGTCGAACCGTCACGAAGCCTGATCACTGGTGAACGATTGCGGCTCTTGGCGGCCCGGACAGTGGCCGCTAGACTGAGCGCCGTTCAACTGCAGGGAGAGGAAGATGTCTGAACCTCTTGACGCCGCAATCGAAGAAAAAGTCCGCAAAAGTTTTGCCAAACAGTCGATGATGAAGTCTATCGGCGCACAACTGAACAGCGTTGAGATGGGACACGTTGTCATTTCGGCGCCGATTTTGGACGGTTTCCGTCAACAACAGGACTTCGGCCATGGCGGCTTGATCTTTTCGCTCGGCGACACGGCGGCAGGCTTTGCGGCCCTGAGTGTCATGCCGTTCAATCAGGAAGTGCTGACCGTTGAGGTCAAGATCAACCTGCTGGCGCCCGCAACTGGTCGCCTGATCGCCACCGGTCGCGTCATCAAGTCGGGCAAAAGACTGGTGATCGTCGCAGCAGACGTGGCCTCTATCAGTGACGAAGGCACACAGACACCCGTTGCCGTACTTCAGGGTACGATGATTCCGGTGAATATCTGAGACCATAAATATAGAGCCGTCTTACTTGCGCGTTGCCCGCCGCGCTGCTGCCCGCTCGACCGTTTCCTGCAGCGCCAGTTCAATCAGTTTCGGATTCTCGAAAACAAGCTCCACCTGAAGCACCTGGCTGGCTTCGCGTAGGGCTTCCTGCTGTTCCCCCGCTCTGGTCAGACGCACCCAGTCCTTCTGCGTTGTCGCCAAGAGAAGGTTCCGGCTCTTGGCTTCTGCCATCAACTCGCGACACTCGTCTGCCGAGAACGGGTGGTGGTCGGCAAAACTGCGCTCCAACTTGATATCAGCCCCCACCTCGACCAGGCTGGCATGAAACTTTTTCGGATCGGCAATGCCGCAATAGGCCAGGACTTCGGTATTTTTCCAGCTGCGCGGCTTCAACGGCTTGATCGTCGCACTCAATACCGGTTTGGCAGACCGGGCACAGTGGCGCACAATCTCCGTGCCGGCCGCGGACTGGCCGATCAGCAAGACGGCGCTGGCCTTCGACAGTTGAGGTTGCAGCTTGGCCCGCATCGGGCCGGCCGGAATGCAGTAGCCATTGCCGATACCGCGTCGCGCATCGACCACCACCAGGCTGTAGTCCTTATGCAGGGACGGATTTTGAAATCCATCATCCATGATGATCAGATCAACACCCTGCTCTTCCAGCAGTTCGGCGCCCTTGGGTCGGTCAGCACTGATCACTGTCGCAGCATATTGAGCAAGGATGAGCGGCTCATCACCAACGTCATGCGCCGTGTGCTGTTTGATGTCGACGACTTCAGGACCGCGCAAATTGCCGCCATAACCGCGACTCAAAAAGCCCGGACGCATCCCCATTTTGCGGACAATTTTTGCCACGGCAATGGCTGTGGGCGTCTTGCCAGCACCGCCGGCGATGAGATTTCCCACACAGAACACCGGCGCGGTGGTTTCCGCCGACGACTTGCGCAGCATGCGGCGGGCAGAAAAGTGTCCATAGACCGCGGAAAAGGGCGACAGCGCCCATGCCGCCAGGCCCGGCTTGGAAAACCAAAATGGGGGCGCTTCGCTCAACCGGCTAACCGTTTTCGTTCGATGATGTGCCGGTAGGCTCTGGCGGCTTCATCGCCAGCGCTGCGGCGTCGCGTTGGCGGCGTCGATCCAGCCCAGCCTTGACGCGCAAAGGCATGATGTAGGGATCCAACGACTGAAACGAGCGTTCCAACGCGCCGGTCATCTTGTCGACCGTAAGGCGCCCCGCCTTATGCATGACTTCCAGGTCTTTGGGGTTCCTCAACAGATGCAGGACATGGCCCGCAAGCATGCTTTCATCGCGCACCAGCCGAGCACCACCGGATTCCAGCAAAGCCTGATAGGTGTCGCGGAAGTTTTGAACATAGCGCCCAGACAGAATGGCCGTGTTCGTCATCACCGGCTCGATCGGGTTTTGCCCACCTTGCGATTTCAGCGACTTGCCCATGAAGGCAATGTCCGACAGGCCGAGATACAACCCCATTTCGCCGATCGTGTCTCCCAGATAGATGCCGGTATCGGCGGTGATGGCATCGCCCTTGCTGCGCCGGGCAATACCCATGCCAAGGGTGTCGAGTTCAGCAGCAATCTCATCACTGCGGTCGGGATGACGGGGAACAAGGATCGTGAGAATATTGGGTTCGTGTTCCGCCAGCATCTTGTGCACCTGGGCGACGCTCGCCTCTTCGCCCTGATGGGTGCTGACGGCAATCCATGTGGGGCGGTTACCGATCGCCGCCTTCAATGCGGCCAGTGTTTTGGGATCCGCGTGCGGCACCCCGACATCGATCTTCAAATTGCCGACGACTGAGACTCGCGGCGCACCCAAAGCGCGAAACCGGTCGCCATCCACCTGCGACTGGGCCAGCACCTGTGACAGGTTGCTGAAAATCGCCTGGGCCAGATTGGGTCGTTTCGACCATCGCGCATTGGAGCGGTCCGACATCCGGGCATTGACCAGGATCTGCGGGACATTGCGCTTGGCCAGTTCCTGGATGGTGGTTGGCCAGATTTCAGACTCGGCAAAAATCGCCAGATCCGGCTGCCAATGCTCGAGAAACCGACAGACGGCGCGTTTCATGTCCATGGGGACATATTGGTGGATCGTGCGTTCGGAAATGCGGTCCTGGGCGACATTTGCGGACGTCACTGTGCCGGTGGTCAGGACCAGTGAAATGCCGAAACTTTCCATCCGCTTGATCAGCGGCATGATCGCCAGGGATTCACCAACACTGGCGGCATGCAGCCAGACCAGCGGACCTTCGGGCCGGTCCCAACTGGCATAGCCATAGCGCTCACCGCGGCGCTCGTGGTCTTCCTTGCCCTTTCGGGCCCGTGCCCGCAAAAACGGCCCCGTGAAGGGATAGATCAAGGATCCAACCCCCCGGTAAAGCTTCAGCGTCGTATGGGCCCAGATATCGCTCAACTCAACTCTCAATCCCGCAGGTCGGTTCTAAACCATACCCGCCGACACCCTAACTGTTCTCAGGATCCAAAAAGCGGTGCAGGTGAACCACAAAATAGCGCATATGCGCATTGTCGACGGTTGACTGTGCTTTCGCCTTCCAGGCAGCACGCGCCGAGGCAAAGTCGGGGAAAATACCGACAATATCGAGATTATCCAGATCACGGAAAGTGATCCCGTCCAAGCTATCCAGTTCACCACCAAATACGAGATGCAGCAGTTGTTTCTCGTCAGCTGATTTGCCCATGGCATTGCTCCATTTTATTGTGTCGTGACCGCAATCCCCACAGCGGCACTTAGCTTTGGCCTGTCTTATTGATCGCCTTTATGGCGAGATCAAGCATTTCCTTATGTTCTGTTGCCCGGCAGGCGATTAATGCGCCATGACGCACGTCGTGACAATTATAGATCGGCTTGTCCCCGGTCAGGTCGGTCAAACAGGCACCTGCCTCGTGCGCGATCAGGTCAGCAGCCGCCAGATCCCAATCCTTGGCACTCGCCCGCGCCAGGGAGAGGTCCGCCTGCCCCATGCCGATCATCGCAATGCGATAGGCAAGGGATGGCACAAATGGCAGCCTTTCCACCGGCTTGTCCCAATCGCGGTCGGTGCTCTTCTGCAACGAACGTGGCCCGGTGACCCGAAGCGGTGCTCGGCCTTGACCTGATGCATTGCTGTCCTTGCGCATCAGTTCCTTGTTGCACCAGGCCCCGGTTGAAGCCTGTGCCACAATGGTTTGCTGCAATGCCGGACATTCGAGGATACCCGCCATGGGGCGACCCTCTTCCACCACGGCGATGCTGATGCACCATTGTGCCGATCCGGCAATGAACCCACGCGTGCCATCAATCGGATCGACGACAAACACCCGCTTTGCCGTCAAACGCGCCTCGTTGTCGTCGGTTTCCTCAGACAGCCAGCCATAATCGGGGCGGGCCTTCAGCAATTCGCTTTTCAGAAAGCTGTCGACCGCAAAGTCGGCCTCCGATACCGGCGACTGCCCTTCTTTCATCCAGACCTGGGGATCCTGTCCAAACCATTTCATCGCGATCTGGCCTGCTTCCTGGCCCAAATCGGTCAGCAGATCGAGATCCTCCCGGTCCAGCTTAGCGTCCGGCAAGGGTCATTCCTTCAATCATCACCGTCGGGGCGTTGGTGCCATAACGGGTTTCCAAGTCACTGGCTGGTTCCATCGCCGCAAACATATCGATCAGGTTGCCAGCAATGGTGATTTCGCTGACCGCAAAGCTGATCTCACCATCTTCGATCCAAAATCCACTGGCTCCGCGCGAATAATCTCCTGTGATCAAGTTCACGCCCTGGCCGATCAGCTCGGTTGCGTAAAACCCGCTCTTCAAGCTTTTGATCATCTCTTCGGGTGACCGACTCCCCGCTTGCAAGGTCACGTTGGTGCTGCCGGGCGAGGTGCCGGAACCGGCGCGGCTGGCGCGACCATTGGAGACCAGGCCAAGTTCCTTCGCAGCCGAGGTATTGAGCAACCAATGCTTCAAGACACCATCTTCGGCCAAAACCAATTCTTCCCCGGCAATGCCTTCACCATCGAACGGACGCGATGCCATCCCCCGTTTCAGATGTGGCTGGTCGACAATTGAAATACCTGGTGCAAACACCCGCTCGCCCATCTTGTCTTTCAACAAAGACGTGCCCCGGACAATGGCAGCGCCGTTGATGGCGCTGGTGAAATGCCCCACCAATCCACGGGCAATGCGGGGGTCGTAAATGACGGTGGTTGTCTGGGTATCAACCTGACGAGGATTGACCCGCTTGGCAGCCCGTTCACCGGCCTGCTTTCCAATGTCTGCAGCAGAGCGCAAATCGCTCAAATGGTGTTGGCTGTCAAAGTCGTAGTCGCGCTCCATGGCGCCATCCGCTTCCGCTACGACCGAAACCGACAGGGCAAAACGACTGGCCCGATAGGATCCGACAAATCCGTCGCTGGTTGCCAGCACCGAACCGCCCAGCGAACGCCCAAAAGACGCCCCCGATGACTTGGAAACACCCTGAACATCCAGCGCGGCAGCTTCGCAGGCAAGCGCCGCGTCGCGCATCGCGTCAAAATTCGGTTCGGCGTCGTCAAACAGGTCGAGGTCGGGAATGTCCGTTGCCAATTGCCCGGCATCCGCAAGCCCGCCGAATTTGTCTTCGGGCGACACCTTGGCCATGGCCACCACACGGCTTGCCAGTTCGGCCGCATCACCACTCATATTCGCTGACACTGCAGCCGAGCGGTCGCCAACAAAGGCCCGCAGCGAAAAGGAATTATTCTCAGCGCCTTCGGTTTCCTCAATCGTGCCATCGCGCACTTCGACACCGGTTGAACGGCTGGCCGCCACAACGGCATCACAGGCGTCAGCGCCAGCACGTTTGGCGGCTTCAACCAGCGCCGCCGCACGGTCCTGCAATTCGGTCAAATCAAAAGAATCAGCCACGTCACATCCACAAGTCACGGTTAGCACCCGGTTTACGCACTGCGTTGAATTGCTTCAAGGGTGCAGCTTCTATCATCGGCAAATACTTGCTACGCAAGAGATAAGGTCAATCGGCGGGATTCTCCATGGCAGACGGCTCAAATATCATTCTTGATGCAGTTGTTATCCTGGGCGGTGCCGCGATTGCTGCTCCGTTGTTCAAGCGCATCGGTTTGGGCACGGTTCTCGGCTATCTGTCGGTGGGCATTATGCTTGGCCCAATCCTCAACTACATTTCCGATGGCGAGCAGATCCTGCATGTGGCCGAGCTCGGTGTCGTGCTGCTGCTGTTCATCGTGGGATTGGAGTTGAATCCGTCGCGATTGTGGGACATGCGAAGGCAAATATTCGGGCTCGGCGCATCCCAGGTGGTGATCAGCGGCATCGTGCTATCGCTATTGGCCTGGCAAATTCACTTCTCCTGGAATGCCGCCATTGTTGTTGGCTTTGGCCTGGCCCTGTCGTCAACCGCCTTTGCTCTGCAATTGCTGGAGGATTCCAATGAAGACCGCCTGCCCCACGGCAAAAAGGCGTTCAGCATTCTGCTGTTCCAGGATCTGGCAATTGCCCCCCTGCTGGTTGCCGTGCCGCTGCTCGCCGCCGGGACGATGGAATTCACCAGCGAAGGTGTCTGGCAGCTCGGCATTGCCGCTTTTTGCCTGATCGCGCTGATCGCCGCAGGTCGATATGCGCTGAACCCCCTGTTTCACATCATCGCTGACACCGGCGCCCGTGAAGCCATGATCGCCGCAGCCCTGTTTGTGGTCATCGCCTCGGCCGTGCTGATGCAGTTTGCCGGACTGTCTATGGCCATGGGCGCCTTTGTTGCCGGCGTCATGCTGGCTGAATCGAGCTATCGGCACGAGTTGGAAGCGGACATCGAGCCCTTCCGCGGCATCCTGCTGGGCCTGTTCTTCGTTGCCGTTGGGCTCGCCGTCGATCTGCAGATTGTCTGGAACAACCTGCAGTGGATTTTGATCATTGTACCAGCCGCACTGATCATCAAAGGCGTCGTCATCTACGCGCTGTGCCGCTTTTTTGATACCGGTCACAACGATGCCATTCGCGTGGCCTTCGTCCTGCCTCAGCACGGCGAGTTCGCCTTTGTCTTATTTTCTGCCGCGGTCAGTGTTGCGCTGCTAACCCCGCAGGAATCCTCGTTCCTGATCGCCTGCGTGACCTTGTCCATGGCGCTGACCCCCATATCCGTCAAAATCGGCAATCTGCTGGTGCGCCAGGACGACCACGAGCATATGGAGGAGGACTTTGAGGGCGCCGGCGCTAACGTGATGATGATCGGCTTTTCACGACTGGGCCAGATTGCGGCGCAAACGCTGTTGGCAGGCGGTTGTGACGTCACCGTTCTCGACAACAGCGCCGAACGCATTCGTCAGGCCCAGCGCTTCGGCTTCCGCATCTACTTTGGTGACGGGACAAGACACGACGTGTTGCGCGCTGCCGGGATCGAAAAGGCCAAAATGATTGCCATCTGCACCAATTCCAAAGAGACCACCGATCGCATTGTCGAACTGGTGGCGCGGGAATATCCCCGGGCCAAACTCTATGTGCGGTCCTTTGACCGGGGGCACTCATTGGAACTGCTGCAACGTCCCGGTCTTTGGGAAATCCGTGAAACTTTCGAATCGGCACTGGTCATGGGCCGCGCGCTGCTTGAAGGCCTGGGCATGTCCCGCACGGAAGCTGAAGACATTGTCGCCGACGTGCGTCATCGCGACAGCGAACGGCTCAAGATGCAGTTGCAGGACGGTTGGCTGGCCGGGCGCGAAACGCTGCACTCGGCCCCGGTTCCTGAACCACTGGTCCAGCCGCGTCATCAGGGGCAGGCCATCAGTTCGGAAACCGAAGAGATACTGGAGGATTAATGGCTGCTGCTCCCGCCTCGTCCGGCAAGGCCGCATTCACGACCGGCAGCACCATGCGCCATGTGGTCGTGATGACGGCCACGTCCTCCATCGGTCTG
>JABSRX010000175.1 GCA_013214695.1 Rhizobiaceae bacterium
CGATCCATCAGGCGGTCACGGCAGGCAACATTGAAGCGCAGTGGTTTGGGAAAGTTCAATGATGCTGTTTCGATCCGCGAGAGGCCCGCAGACGTGGAGGATCGTGCTGTACCGGGGCACTGGGAAGGTGACTTGATTGCCGGCTCTGGTAACAGCTTCATCGCGACATTGGTTGAACGCAACACGCGCTTTGTGATGCTGGCAAAGGTCGCCAACAAAGACAGCCAAAGCGTCATTGAGGCATTGATAAAGCAATCTCGAAAGCTGCCGAAGGAACTATATCGCTCTCTCACATGGGACCGGGGGACGGAGATGGCAGGTCACAGGGCATTCAAACTAGCCACTGATATCGACGTCTTCCTGTGTGACCCACACGCGCCATGGCAAAGGGGCACAAATGAGAATACAAACCGCTTGTTGCGACAGTACTTCCCAAAAGGCACGGATTTGTCGATACATAGTCAGGCAAAGCTCAGTGCAGTCGCAAGACAGCTTAATGAGCGCCCCCGAAAAACGCTGGGATACGAAACCCCAGCGGAACGGTTTAACGCATGTGTTGCGACGACCGGTTGAATCCAAGGGACACAGCGGACCATGTTCCGAAACGGGCCATCCCTTGTCACTACCGAGTTGTAAAGGCGAAGCATTTTGAAAGATTGCAAATTGCGAATCTCTTTGCAGATTGCAAAATGCTGACCTCGAAAATACTCGAATTGCGCTCCAATCCGGCCCTAAAGTCGCAGAACCCATCGGCACGAACCTTGCAAAAATATCGCTGGAAGAAGCGGATATTGATTGCGAGGCAAGATGTCGACACTGGAACACACTGAACGTTCAGACGGAACGAGATTCAAATTGGGGTTCCTGAACCATCTACTTGATGCCAACCGGTTCCGGGCCATGTTCTTCGTTACCCTGCTCGTATTGTCGTCGCTTCCCCTCCTGGGACTGACAATTTGGATTGAGCGATCGGCGGTGAACAAGGAATATGACGCCGTAACTGAAAAACACTTGGTGGTTGCCCAGAACCTGTCGCTGGCGATGTCACGCTACGTCCTGGATATCAAGAACGTGGTGAACATGTTCGCCCGCATGGCTGACCTCCACACCAGCGCGTTAAATTCGCACAAATCAGACATATCGGCTTCAAAGGGCCTCGAAGGTTTCGAGTTGGAATATGTCGCCGTTCTTGACTACAAAAATGACATCCAGATGGCATTCACGCGATCAGACGATCCGGCACAATTGCCGGAGGCGGAACTCCTCAACAAAGTTCGCTCGCTCGCCGAAGGTGCCAACGGCGACATTGTGTTTTCAGATATCGAGAGATTTGCCGGAGAACCGTACTTCTTTGTTGCCAGGAGCATCTCCAACAGCCGGCTGATTTTGGCCCCGTTGGCGACTGACTATCTGCAATACATTCAAAAGTCCGTCGCCTTTGGCGAAAAGGGGCATGCAATGATTGTCGATGCGACCGGCAAAGTCGTCGCTCACCCCAATGCCGATTGGCAGTCACAATCAAAGGACGCCAGCGCTGTTCCCGCAGTCAAGAGAATGATGAACCGGCAAACCGGCGTCAGTGTCTTCTATGCACCACCTTTGAAAGCCGACGTGATCGCAGGCCACACATTTGTTCCCGAAACCGGTTGGGGGGTCATGGTACCACAACCTGTCAGCGAACTGGTTGCCCATGCCCGTCAGGTCCAGGCAACCGGTATATCGATTGCTGTTATTTCGCTGCTTCTCAGCGTGATTGCTTGCTGGTGGTTGTCGAACAAGTTTGCCGAACCAATCCATTCACTTTCCAACGTCGCCAATCGAATTGCCAAGGGCGACAGAGTTGCCAAGGCCGAATTCAACAGGCCCGGCGTGCCCAACGAGGTCAAGCTGCTGGCGCAATCATTCAACGAAATGGTTCGAGAACTGCGCTTGAAGTCCGAGCAGTTAGCGGCGGCATTGGAAAAGGCTGAAGCAGGCAACCAGGCCAAGTCGAATTTTTTAGCCACAATCAGCCATGAGTTGCGCACTCCCATCACTGGCGTGATTGGCACTCTGGATATCCTCGAGGAATCTGCGCTCGACGAAGAACAGAAGCTGTTTGTGACCACCTGCCAAGCCTCGGCCCGGCACTTGAACAAAATCGTGGACGATGTTTTGTCCTTCACTCAAATGGAGGCCGGGAAAACAGCGCTTTGCTATGAGCCGACACAGATCCGCGATGTGATTGACGAAGTTGAGAACCTTTTCAAACAGGACGCGGACAAGAAAGGCGTTCAACTGAACCACGAGATCGGGGCAGACGTCCCACCGACCCTGCATACCGATCCTCAGAGGTTGAAACAGGTTCTCATGAATCTGGTCGGAAATAGTGTGAAGTTCACCGATCAGGGCCGAGTGACGATATCCGCGCAAATTCGAGCCGACGAAGATGAACGTCCGTGGATTGAATTTGCGGTGAGCGATACCGGCATAGGCATTGCGCCAGATGCTGGACAGGACCTGTTTCTACCATTCAATCAGGGCGATAACTCGTTGGCGAGACGCTACGGGGGCAACGGTTTGGGATTGTCCATTTCCAAGCAATTGACGGAGCTGCTGGGTGGCACCATTTGGTTTGAAAGCCAACTGGGGGTCGGAACAACATTCTCGTTTAAAATACCTGCAGATTCAGACGCATAAGAAACATCTGGGAGCAAGACAATGACGGAATGCATGGACAATCAAGCGGCCGGCAAGAAATTGCTGCTTGCCGATGACAACGGGACAAACAGGCTGATTCTCAACCACAAACTTTCCAAGATGGGCTTTGAGGTAGATTGTGCGGAAAACGGTGTTGAGGCGCTTGAGCTGCTCCGGCAAGGCAAACCCGATTTGATCCTGATGGATGTGTCTATGCCGATTATGGATGGGCTTGAGGCAACGCAGCAAATTCGAAAGTTCGATTGCGAGGCCTCGAGCGTTCCGATCGTCGGATTTTCCGCCCACAATCACGCTGAAATTCGCCAGAGATGCTTGGAGGTCGGGATGGATGAGTTCTTGTGCAAACCAATCCAGGACAAGGCGATGTTGGCAACAATCAATCGAGTAATTGGAAGTCGTGCGTTGTAGGCGTCCGTCCCGCGTTCCTCATCATTCGACGTGCTGAAACCAATCTAGCGTCGCCTTGGATCAGCCCCTTCCCATCTTCCGCCCCGTCGCCTGAACTCCGCTCAGAGCGCGCACGCCGCGTGCGCTTTGGGGCGTAAGAACCCCGTCACAACGCGGTCGGTATCGACCATAACGATACCTCCTCAACCCTCGGGTCGGGGAGGCACTGGCGTATGTCCAGGAGGCTCCCCTCGGGGTGTTTCTAAAGGCCATTGCGGCCGTCGTTGTGCGGTTTCTTAACTCCCCGGTCACCAGAGGTTTGTCGCCGCAAGGCTGCCTCACAGCTTTACCTATCCGATTGCCTCCGGTGGCCGATTGTCTTTGACAAAGCGGAGGATTCTCCATGGACGACTACAATCTCTGGGCCGACCTGCTGACCACCTATCGGTCCAACCCGGACTGGCTGAAGGGCGCCTGGCTGTTCGCCACCGTCGCCATCCCGATCTGCATCACCGCGATCATCGGCTGCCTGTTGTACGCACTTTTCCAACTGAGGTGGCGGCGGCGAGGGGCGTCAGAAACCGCCTACCGCACCATCGCAACGCTGCCCGGCCCACTCGGCGATTCCGGGCTCTACCGGGTGATGACCGACGCAGACGGCGTGCCGTATCTGGAACAGGTCGGCACCGTGCCGATGCTCGACTGGGACGATCCGGACAAGAACTGAGCGACGAGCGGCGAGGCCGCTCGTCGCGGCGCCGATCCCTGGGCGTCGATCCCAGTGCGCGACATGAAAGCGGTGTGTCTGTTCTTTCCGGGCAATTCTGCTAGGGAACAGGCCTGTTCAGCTTTCAAAAGGAATCGGCCATGATCGCCCCCACCGCTTCGTTCAAGGACAATCTGCAACTGTTGCCATCTGCCGACACCCTCACGCGCATCGAGCTGTGCGATGCGCAAGGCGCAGTTGTCGATACGATCGAAAATCAGCCCGGCAAGCAGGGCTCGCTGGTGGTCTACCAATATCTCGCGCAGACCTTCGGCACCATCGATGCGCAGGCCGCAGCCCATGGCATAGAAGTGTTCGCCGAGCACACGGCCGACGCGAAAAACCGCCCTGGCGCCCACCCCAACATCGACCGCCTGCTGGATATCCTCGAGGGAAGCTCACCCCTGACTGTCAAACTCATCGAAGCATGAACCCTGGCCTCTGTCGGTCGAGACCGAAAAGGTGCCGCGTGAATTTGAGGCGCCAGGTCACGGGCTTGGCGGTGAGGGTGCGCCGTTGAAAAAGGCGATGTGAGATCAGCCGTCTCGCCGTCAGGCCAACAGGGAATCAAACAGCATCTTGCAGCCCAGAATCGCGAGAATGACCAGCACCATCTTGTCGAACAGGGCAGGCGACAGGGTTTTGCCGATGGCAGCCCCCACCGGCAAGAACAGCGTCAGCGGCAGCAGCGCAATGCAGCTTTGTATGAACCGCTCAATGTTCATGATCTGAAACCAAACCTGCAGCGGCAGTTGCACCAGGCCCATCGCTAAAAAGAACACCGAAATGGTGACGATGAACTGCGTCCTGTCCATCCGCATGGCGTTCAGGAAAGTCACCGATACGGGGGCGGAAATGCCGGCCGCCCCCTGGAGTATGCCGGCCAGGCCGCCAAACGGGCCGACCAGTTTTTCGGCCAGCGGTTGATCGAGCTTCCAATCGGGCCGAAACAGCCGAAAGGCGATATAGGCAAAGATGACCAGGCCAACGGCCAGCACCAGAAACCGGCTCGACATAAAGGCCAGCAGCAGGGTGCCAAAGGCCGCTCCCAAAGCCCCGGCGAGAGCAAATTTCAAGGTGAAGCCGGGCCGTTCATTGGCGTGCCGGTATTGAACAAACTGGATCAGGTTGGAAACGATGTTCGGCATGACGAATAAGGCAACGGCGGTTTGCACGTCGTAAAAGATCGCCAATACCGGCACCGCGACAATCGGCGCACCGGCCCCTGTTGCCCCTTTCAGGACACCGCCAATTGCAAAAGCCAGCCCGATGAAGATCAGGCTTTCAAGGTCAAGTCCCGCCATGTGCGTCGCCAATTGTTGATGTTCTGAAAGGCACCATGATGCTGCGGCCAAATCAAGCTGCTTTCAGATGTTCCAGATCCTGACCTTTGAAAAACCGTCTGACCACGTGATTTGTGCTTTGGCGCAGATTGCGGACCCGCTCCGGGGCTTGTCGAACGGTGGGCTCAATCAAACAGGTGTCGCCTTGACGGCAAGGCGAGCAATGGTGTCATCTCGCCCGTGGATGGCTGTTCGTGGCACCAAATCGATCTGATCGTCTGATATGGCAACAAAAACGCGTGTTGATTTTCTGATCGTGGAAGACTTCTCGATGGTCGGGTTCCTGTGCGCGTTATCGGCGTTCAAGATTGCCAACCAGGTGTCTGGCAGGGAGCATTATGAGACCCGCATTGTCGCCCAGGACGCCGAGCAGGTGACGACCTCGGTGGGCATATCTGTGGTCCCCGATGCGGGCATTTCTGATGCTGACCGGCCGGACCTGGTCTTCGTCTGCGCGGGACTGGAACCGTCCAGAAGATATTCAAAGTCGATTGGTGCTTGGTTGCGGCGCGTTGAACGACACGGGGCGGCCATGGCCGCAATTTCCACCGGTGTCGACCTGTTGGCCCGCGCTGGTTTGCTTGATGGTTTTCGGTGCACCATCTATTGGGAACAGGCGGCCGCATTTGCGGCGGAGTTTCCCAATGTCCACCTGACGGACCGCATTTTTGAGATCGATCGCGCGCGCATGACATGTGGTGGCGCTACATCGTCTATCGATCTGTGCCTGCATCTCATCCGTTCTGACTTGGGGCCGGAAGTCTCCGCTTCCGTCTCTTCCGCCTTTCTGCTTGATCGCATTCGCGACGCAGGCGAGTTGCAGAAGGCGGCTCCAGCTGTTGGCGCAACACGCATTCCGGCGCGCCTGGCAAAAGCCATCGCGCTTATGGAAGCCAATGTCGAACACCCGGTGTCCATCGATGACGTCGCGCGTTGTGTTGGGTTGGGCGAACGTCAGTTGCACCGGCTTTTCGTTGCCACTCTCGATCATTCCCCCAAACAGTATTATCTGATGCTCAGGCTCGCCCGGGCGCGAATGCTCGTTTCGCAAACCCATCTTTCATTGCAGGAAATCGCCATGAATTGCGGCTTTGCAGACCCCTCCAACTTTGCCCGAGCTTACAAGCGCCAGTTTGGTGCATCGCCAAGCTTTGACAGGAAATTCAGAGATTGATGTCTGAAACTGCACAACTGCGTCTGGTTTAACGTAGAAATGGGCGACCAAGGGCTCCAGTTTCCCAATCAAAGGATTTGGAAGGGAGCCAGAGATGTCGCTTTCGCAGGAACAAAAACAGGCCTACCAGGAACAGGGCTTTCTGATTTTGCCGGATGTCGTCGACGCCGCCACGCTGGCCCGTCTGCGGGAACTGATCGCCGACTTCAAGCAGCAGTCTAAGACGGTAAGCAGCAGCGATGAGCTTTTTGATGTGGGTCCGGATCACACCCCAAACCATCCGCAATTGCGACGTATCAAGCACCCGGTGAAGCAGCATCCGGAGTTCGATGCCTTGATGCGCAGCGATGCGATTGTCGGCATCGTTTCAGACCTGCTGGGAGGCACGGTTCGCTTTGATCACAGCAAGCTCAACTTCAAACCGGCGGGTGGCAGTGCCAAGATCGAATGGCACCAGGATTGGGCGTTCTACCCTCATACGAACGATGATTTGCTTGCCGTGGGTGTCATGATCGAGGACTGCACACCGGAGAACGGGCCCTTGATGGTGATACCCGGCTCACACAAGGGGCCCGTTTATGATCATCATCTCGACGGCGTCTTTGCCGGTGGCATTCAGCAAGACCGTCTTAGCAATCTTGTCGATCAGGCTGTTGGATTGACGGCCCCGGCCGGGTCGATTTCCATTCATCACGTGCGCACGCTGCACGCATCCAGCGACAACCGTTCCACGCGGGAACGGCCGCTCTTGCTCTATTCCTATTCAGCCGTTGATGCGTTTCCGGTCTTTCACGAAGACGCTCTGGACGAATATGATAGCCGCATCCTGAGGGGAAAACCCACGCGCGCGCCGCGATGTGAAGCGGTGCCGATGCGGCTGCCGCTGCCACGCAGGGAAGGGGCGGACTCGATTTTCGACAATCAATCGCAGATCACCACGGCGGGCGAGCTGGTGGCCAGTTGACGAGTTAAAGACCGCGTATAAAGCCGTCGCAGTGCCACAATGTCAGGTCGGCAATTTCATCGGGATGTTTGACCTGTTCCCATTGGAGCCGGCTGCCGGCACATCAAACGTTGTTGAGGTTATATCGCTTCAATAGCTCGACCAGCATGGCCCCGGATTGCACCCGATGTTGCTCATGAATGGAGCGGGCCGCCTCGGGGTTCTGACCGCGAATGGCAGCCAAAACCTTGCGGTGATCATCATTGGATTTTTTCGGTTTTGGGCGCAGATGCAATGTCAGATTGCGGACTCGGCGCACTTGATCATTGTACATCATAACAACCGATGCGAGACGGCGGTTGCCGCCCAATCGAACGAGCTCGTTGTGAAAGGTCTCGTCGGCCATGGCCCAGGTTTCCAGATCGTCTTTCTCCAGCGCATCATCCATTTTCTGGATGGCTTCTTCGGCCGCCGCAAACTCTGAGTCGGGAAATGTCTTTTCGGCAGCAAGCTGTGCGGCAAGGCTCTCGAGCGCGGTCAGAATCTGATAAACCTCGCTCATGTCATCGATGGACAGGGACATGATCTTGACGCCGTGACGGCGTCGGACTTCGAGCAAGCCCTGCGCCTCAAGAATGAGCGTCGCTTCGCGAATTGGCGTGCGGGACATGCCCAGCAGGGTTGCAAGCTCCGATTCCAGATGGTTGGAGCCGGCTGCCAGTTCGTTCTCGACGATCAGCCGTTTGATGGTTTGGACCGCGATTTGGGTGTTCGACAATGCACTGAGATCAGCTTTCAATTTTGATCCTGATGCCGGCTTCGCCACGATTTCTAAACCCTGAATTTGCGCCCTTGTTCGGCGGATTGATAAGCCATCATCTCCAATTCCATCACAGGAATATAGTCTGAAACCGAGTTTTCCAACGGCGTGCCGGACAGAAT
Source organism: Rhizobiaceae bacterium (assembly GCA_013214695.1). Classification (GTDB taxonomy): domain Bacteria; phylum Pseudomonadota; class Alphaproteobacteria; order Rhizobiales; family Rhizobiaceae; genus Pseudahrensia. Next base: position 8,256 of record JABSRX010000175.1, read on the forward strand.
GTGGTCGACGACGTGCTTTTGCAGGGCGAAAACACAGTCGCCGGCAAATCCCGGCCAGTGACGCTTTGCCAGTAACAGGCTGGCCTTTGTCGATCCAAACGAACGATGCCACACTTCACCGGCACCGTTCAGGCTCAGGGTTCCTTTTTCACCCTCGATTTTGCATTCGCCGAATGTCAGCCTGGGATTTTTAGAGGCATGGTCGAGGCAGCGATTGGCGTCCAACACCGCGCGCATCCCATCGTCAAAGTCCAAGATCAAGATGCCAGCGTCTTCGCCGGCAATATGGTCGTTCATGCGGCGCAGGTCACAGTACAGATGGGTCGGGTTGCCCAACATATAGCGAAACGTATCCAGCCAG
>JABSRX010000176.1 GCA_013214695.1 Rhizobiaceae bacterium
CACCAGCGCCGCCATTGAGGTTGTCATCACCACGGCCACCAAACAAACGATCGTCGCCGGTACCACCATCCAGGTCATCATCGCCGGTTCCACCACGCAACGTGTCATCACCGTCGCCGCCGTTCAATTCATCTTCGCCGGATCCGCCTGAAAGCGCGTCGTCGCCTTCTCCGCCACGCAGACTGTCATCTCCAGCACCGCCCTGCAAAACATCGTCATCGGCACCGCCGCGCAGCACATCTGCACCTGCACCACCATTCAAAAGATCTTCGCCAGCGCCGCCGCGCAGCAGATCGTCGCCCCGGCCGCCGTTCAGAACGTCGGATCCAAGACCACCAAGCAACGAGTCGTCACCAAGGCCACCAAACAATTCGTCATTACCTGCGCCGCCGCGCAGTTCATCTTCACCGGCACCACCGCGCAATTCGTCATTGCCTTCGCCGCCACGCAACACATCAGCGCCATCGCGGCCGCGCAGCGTGTCATCGCCACCAGCACCGTTCAGAAAGTCGCTCTGGGCCGTACCCACCAGCACATCATCGTCCGGCGTGCCATCAAGCTTCACACCCGCGGCTGCACCTGCTCCACCCATATGAGCGTTCGACAGGTTGCCCTCGTCGTTGCCACGGCCATTCGTTACGGAAAAGTCGTGCGCCGACTTCAACATCTCATCGCCCTGGCCTGTTTCATTGGTCCAGGCCTCATCCACGTTCTCTGGAGAGGGCATATAGTTGCTGTCGGTATTTGGATTCGTCGGGTTCGCCATGTGAATCTCATCAAGCTGGGGTAAATCTTGTGACATTCCGGGAGAACCGGCAGGTAGCTACGCATCATGCAATCGTCGGATCAAGCTTCCAACGACAGCTACACAACCGTCCTAGCGGTTATTCCTTACCGATTTATCAGCGCCCCCTCCTCGATCAGACCGAAATTCGCGAAGTGGTTAATGGTTTGATGGAGAAAAGGGAAAAATTGTTTGCAACTTCAAACAACCTTCTCTGCATCTGCAAAGAACCACAAATAAAAAACATCGCGCCGATGATTGCCATCGGCGCGATGCTTGAATTTCCTGATCCGACAACTTCATATTGCCGTGCTTTTGGCGGCTCTGTCCTTATGCAAATTCGCAGGTTTCGTCGTAAGTCTCGAAAACCTCCACATTGCAGAAGCGGTCGAACTGCCCAGGGGCATCCCAAACGACATATCCGCAGTCAGCACCCATGTTGGCCTGGTGCGCGTCCCCCCAGTCCTGCACATCCGGACAGTGTGGATTTTGCGGTGGGGCCATTTTTACGTCCGGGTCGGCCTTTTGATTCATGCCAGGGTTCAGACACGGGTCCACCTTCACACAGGGGGCGATTATCTGGCAGGGATCGAATTTGTGAATGGGATCAGGCTTTGATCCCGACTCTGGGTCCGATTTCGGGTTCGGATCCTTAATCGCAACGGGGTCCGGTTTGGCCCCCAGATCCGGTTTGAGACCTGGATCGGCGATTGGATCCATTTTCGGGGCCGGATCCGGTGTTGGATCCGCTTTGGGGTCAGGAACCGTAATTGGGTTCAGAACGGGCTTAACTGCGTCACCCTTCGACACTGGCGCTGCATCAACCTTCTGTGGAGCCGGGGCCAAATTGGCAACCAAGGGTGCCAGGTCGAAAGTCGCTGCTGGTGCCCCCTCACCCGAGGCAGTCACAGTGGTGACAACCTCTTTTGCGTCACCGGCCAGCTTCATCTCTGGCACATCCGCCGGTTTGCCAACAGGGTCTTGCACCATCGGCGGATTGGTTTGCGCGGCGTCTTCCTTGCTGCCCGCATCCAAGTCCACCAGAATCATCGCAAGCATTTCGTCTTTTTTGCTTGGTGTCAGTTCGTTGAGGTTCCCACTCGCCATCTTGTTACCCACTCGCCCAATTTACATCATGACTGAGCACGAAAGAGCAATCTGGGTTCGAAATTCAGATCGCACCATCGACAGAAAAAGCAAATATTCGTGGATTAAAGCGTCGCCCAATTTGAGACGAATACTCCCAGATCGAATTTGCTCAACCTATTAATACTCGAAATTCAACGTGACCGAAGGTTTCCCCAGCGACAACTTCATCCTTAATTTTTGGTTAAAAGTTAAGCCTAAGCAGCGTTGTAAATGCTGGTTTGGGAGACGAGCCCTCAATGCCTGCCGTTGGGCAGGCTAATTGACATAGAACCCGACAGCCGACTTTGCCCCTTGTGCGCTCAACCGCTCATAAGCCTCTACAACGGTGCCGCGGAAGTCAGGATTATTGGCCAGCTCTGCGTCAAACACATCATCGATGGACAGCACCGCTGCCACTTTACCCGCAGGATCCGCTGCGCCGTCCAGCCGCGTCTTCAACTCTGCCGCCATTGGATCCCGCACGTCGATTGCCTGCCCCTGCTCGTCGGTTCCGCCGACATATTTGATCCAGCCAGCCACGGCCAGGCATAGGCCATCCGGCACCCTTCCCCCGTTGAGATTATCACTGATCGTTCCGAGCAGACGCTGCGGCAGTTTTTGACTGCCGTCCATGGCAATCTGCCAGGTGCGATGACGGATGGCCGGATTGCGGTACCGCTCCAGCAATGCCTGACAGTAGGCTTCCAGATCCTCGCCTTGCGGTTGCGGCACGGTTGGCAGAATTTCATCCCGCCAGAGTTTCTCACACAGGTGGGCAAAGGCCGGATCGGCAACCGTCTCCGCAATGGTCTCATAGCCTGCGAGGTAACCAAGATAGGCGAGCGTTGAATGGGTGCCGTTCAAACAGCGCAGCTTCATCAATTCGTGGGCTTCGACATCTTCAACAAACTGCGCCCCCACCTGATCCCATGCGGGTCTTCCGGCGACGAAGCGATCTTCAATGACCCATTGCCGGAAAGGCTCATGCACTACGCAAGCCGGATCGAAATATCCCTCGGCAGTCGCAAGCGCGGCAATATCCTCATCTGTTGTCGCAGGCGTGATGCGGTCAACCATTGTGCAAGGAAACGGCACCTGGTCTTCAATCCACTGAGCCAGTTCAGCGTCGACGGCTGAAGCGAACTCCAAGACCAACCCGCGCAGCAATCGGCCGTTGGACGGAAGATTGTCACAGGACATGATTGTGAAAGGAAGTTGCTCCTGCGCACGCCGCTGACGCAGCGCGGCCACGAGAAAGCCAAGCACGGAGCGCGGTTTCGCCAGGTCTGCCAGATCGTGTGCGATATCGGGATGGGCAAAATCGAGCCCACCGGTCGACGGATTGTGGCAATAACCTTTTTCCGTCACGGTGAGCGACGCAATCTTGATTGTCGGGTCGGACAAAATATCCACCACGGCCGCCGGATCTTCCGGCGCCACCATCACGTCGCAGATCGCACCAATCCGGCGCGCCTGTCGGCTAGTTGGGGCCAATTCGACCACGGTATAGGCACAGCCTTGCGGCCTCAAACTGTCGCGGGCCCCGGCACTCTTCAAACTGACCGCCAAGATGCCCCAGTCATCAACACCCTGTTGGCGCATCGCGTCATCGGTAAACGGTGCATTGAATGCGCGGAAAAAAGCCCCGGGGCCAAAATGCACAATGCCAGGCTTTGGCGCGTCACTTGCACGGCTCAATCTTGGAATGTCAGAGGGCGAGTTCTGGGGCATGGGGCGGAAGTCTCTTCTCGTTCACAACTGGTAGGCCGCTTTGGCCAATCCGTAGGTCAGATCATGGGCCACTTCAAAGGCCTCGGCCTCGCGCAACCGACCGGTGGCCACCAGTTGCGCGAGATAGGCGCAATCAGAACGCCGGGCGACATCGTGGCGCGCCGGAATCGAGCAGAAAGCGCGGGTGTCATCGTTGAACCCGACCGTATTGTAGAAGCCACATGTCTCTGTTGTGGCCTCACGGAACTTCTTGATGCCCTCATAGCTGTCAAAGAACCACCAGGGCGGTCCGAGCTTCAGCGCCGGATACGCGCCGGCCATCGGGGCGAGTTCGCGGCCGTAGGATGTCTCGTCCAGCGTAAACAGAATGATTGTCAGTCCAGGCTCTATGCCAACGGCATCCAGCATGGGTTTGAGCGCGTCGACATAGTTGGTGGGTCCGGGAATATCGAAGCCCATGTCGCGACCGTGTTGGGCAAACACATTGGCGTTGTGATTGCGGCGCGAGCCCGGATGAATTTGCAATGTCAAACCATCTTCAAGGCTCATCCGCGCCATTTCCGTCAACATATGCCCGCGGAAGCAGTCGGCCTCTTCGGCCGAGCACTGGCCGTGCAGGGCTTTTGCAAACAGGGCCGCAGCATCGGATTGCGAAAGGTTTTCCGTGCGCGCTGATGGATGGCCATGGTCCGAGGCGGTTGCGCCAAAGCTCTTGAAATAGGCGCGGCGCTTGCGATGGGCATTCAAATAACCCTGCCAGGACTGGGAATCTTCCTGCGTCATCTCGCCGAGTTGGGCAACATTGGCGGCAAAACCTTCAAACTCCGGATCGACGACGGCGTCGGGACGGTAGGTGGTGACCACCCTGCCCTGCCAGCCACTTTCACGGATTTGGCGATGCCATTTCAAATCATCCAGCGCGCCCTCTGTCGTCGCCAGGGCTTCAATGTTGAAGCGTTCAAACAGGGCGCGGGGCAGAAATTCAGGCTCAGCCAGCTTGGCATCAATGTGATCATAATAATCAGGGGCTGTTTCAGAGCTCAGCGGCACATTGAGGCCGAACACATGCTCAAAGGAGTGATCCAGCCACATGGCCGACGGCGTTCCGCGGAACAGATAGAAATTGTCGGCAAAGCGCTGCCAGATTTTCCGCGGATCGGTTTCGGTGGCACCGCCATCAGCCCGGGGAATACCCAGATCGGTCATCGCCACGCCCTGGCTGGTGAGCATGCGGAACACATAATGATCCGGGATCACAAACAGTTCCGCCGGGTTTGGAAACCGCTTGTTTTCAGCAAACCAGCTCGGGTCGCAATGGCCATGCGGACTGATGATCGGCAGCCCGCTGACGCTGTCATACAGACTGCGGGCAATATCGCGCACAAGCGGCTCGACCGGGAATAGGCGATCGGTCTCAGTCAGGTTCATATTGGGGGCTCCGGCACGGCAGAATGATTCAGCAGCAGGATAGCAGATTGCGTGACCCTGAATATCGCTTACCAACCCGTGTCACCAGTAAACTGCCAAGCAAACACACCAACACAACACGCCGCCGGGCAGGTTTCGACTTACCAAATGTTAATTTGAAAGTTGCGACAGCCTGTCGCATGGCTGGATCACGGTGCCCCTCGCCTCTGGGCAATGTCGCGCCGAGACAGATTGAGGATATCAAAATGACAGCCATTCGTGCCGTGCTCAACTCACGCCTGTTCATCTGGGCATTGCTCGCATTGCCCTCCATCCCGATGACCCTGGCGCTGACATCAGGCCGCGCCGACCTGGAAGGCCTGCTGCACCCAACCGGCGAATTCGCAGCCCGTTTCATGATCATCGCAATGATCATCTCGCCGTTCCGACTGATGTTTCCCAAAGCGAAGTTCTGGATGTGGATGATGCGGCGCCGGCGCTATTTCGGCGTTGCAGCCTTCTTCTACGCCGCGGTTCATACGGTGTTTTACATCGCCGATATGAATTCGGTGCAGGCAATGCTCGACGAGTTCTGGGCGCTCGGTATCTGGACCGGTTGGGCCGCCTTCTTCATATTCGTACCGCTGGCCATCACATCCAACGATCTGTCCCAGCGCTTGATGCTGTCCTGGTGGAAACCGCTGCAACGCTGGGTCTATCCAGCCGCCGTTCTGACCCTGCTGCACTGGATGTTCGTGCACAACGAATTCGGGCCGGCACTGGTGCATTTCGTGCCGCTGGCGCTGCTGGAAGCCTATCGCATCTGGAAGACCGCCTCGAACGGTCGCACACCCCGCGTCGGCGACACCGCAAGCGCCTAGCTCGGCAGACTTAGCTGGCTCATGCGACCACCGTCGATGGTCCAGACTTGACCGGTGACAAATGCGGCCGCGTCGGACGCCAGCCAACAGACCAGCGACCCCACTTCTTCCGGTTTTCCGGTCCGCCGCAGCGGATGAATGCCGCCGATTTTTTCGCGAAACGCCGTGGGGTCGGACATGCTCTCGATGAAGTCTTCGTTGAGCTCGGTATCGATCCAGCCCGGCGCCACCGCATTGCAGCGCACACCATCTGGACCATGGTCAACAGCCACAGCGCGTGTCAGCCCATGCAGCCCCGCCTTGGAAGCGCAATAGGCCGGGTGGCGCGGGTTGGATCCCAGTCCTTCAATGGATCCGATATTGACGATCGAGCCCTGGCTCTCAATCAAAAGGGGCATGGCGGATTTGATCAACAAAAACGGCGCCGTCAGATTGACCTGAAGCGTCTTTGCCCAGTCCTCCGGGCTGAACTCCATCACATTGCCTTCCAACATCATGCCCGCATTGTTGACCAGGACATCGAGACGGCCGTGCCGAGCAATGATCTGGTCAATGAGTTTTGACGGAACAGACGCATCGCTGAAATCGGTGACAATCGATTCATGGTTTGCATCCGGTTGGCGCTGCGCGGTGACGACTGTTGCACCGGCCTGCGAAAAGGCCATCGCACACGCCGCCCCAATGCCGCTGCGCCCACCGGTGATCAGAACAACCTTGCCCTTGAAATCCATCATTGAACCGGCTTGCCTCCGTTCACTTCCAACAGGGCGCCGCACATGTATCGGGCCTGGTCGGAGGCCAGAAACAGAACGACATCTGCGATATCTTCGGGTTCGGCAATGCGCCCCAGCGGAACCGATGCATTGAGCTCCTCAATGGCCTTGTCTGGATCGAGGCCCCGCATCTCAAATCCGGTTCGAATCATCGGCGTATTGACCTCATTGGGACACACCGCATTGACCCGAATGTTCTGGTGGGCATGGTCCATGCCCAGACATTGGGTCAGCGAGGCAATGGCCGCTTTCGACATGACGTAAACCGGGTGGTTGGGGCCTGGATGCACGCCCCAGCAGGAAGACGTGTTGACAATGGCGCCGCCGCCCTTGTCGGCCATCAACGGAATGGCAGCACGACACAGACGAAACGGCGCTTCCACATTGATTGCCATGGTCCGCTGCAAATCGGCATCACTTGCCTGGGTGATGTCCCCGCGCGTGATAATGCCGGCATTGTTGATCAGGATATCCAGGCCACCCATCTTCGCCATCGCCTGCGCCGGAAGGGCGTCGCAAAATTCTGCGTCCATCAGATTGCCAGCGATATGAAAATCCGCATCGCTTGGCGTCAGATCCGTTCCCGTGACTGTCGCCCCCTCCGCCTGGAGGCGCCGAACAATCGCCGCGCCGATACCGCCGCTGGCGCCAGTTACCAAAGCCTTCTTGTTTTTGAGCTGCATGATCGATCCTCTCGCCCGTGTGGGGAAACTTTAGGCCTGTTACCAAGCACACATTTGCTGGATTGCGACCCCGGTTGCAGCAATCTTTGAAACCAGATCCAGTCCACGCAGAGTTCAACAAAATGGCTGGTTTCGCTTTGGTTTCAAATTTATTTCGGCAGCGGACACATTGTCGCAGAAACCGGAATAAATATCGATATTTCAGAAGGTTACTACGAGTTTTCGTCAGATTTTTGGGCCATTTGGCGGCAAAATCGGTTTTGCAAAAAAACCAAAATCGAAAAGCCCCCGTAATCCCTTCCATCAATGCAAAACGCAATCGGAAGGGAATTCCAATGAAAAAAAATCTGAAAACCATCGCAGCTCTCGCAGTCGCTTCTGTCATCTCGACATCTGCTGGTGCAAAAAGCATCGTCGAAATCGCCGCTGGCGACGACCGCTTCTCCACATTGGTCGCTGCTGTTAAAGCTGCTGGTCTGGCTGAAACACTGTCCGGCGACGGTCCTTTCACCGTATACGCTCCTGTCAACGCTGCTTTTGAAGCACTGCCAGCTGGCACCGTGGAAACCCTGCTGAAGCCTGAAAACAAAGGCCAGCTGACCGACGTTCTGCTGTACCATGTCGATGACCGCAACCTGGCTTCCATCGACATTCCACACGGCTCCAACTACTTCAAGCCGATCCTGGCTTCTGCCCGTCTGTGCATCACCAACACCAAGTCTGGTGTTTCCATTGCAGATGGCACTGGTGACAGCGCCAACGTCGTGATCGCCGACATCAAGGCCGACAATGGCGTAATCCACGTCGTTGACAAGGTCCTGCTGCCAGGCACACGCCCAGCCTGCCACTAAGTCTGTAGGTCATCAGGGGGTCATCTGATCTCTTGACCAACATCCCAACGTCGCCAAGGTCTGCGGACTTTGGCGACGCTTGTATGAAAATGACGTACGGCTCCCACCGACCCAATTGCCCTCAATTCATTTGTCTGTAAGCTTCTGAAATTCAACAGTCGGAGCAAGCAGATCAATGAGCAAGGTGGAGACCTCCCGCTTTATGGCGATGAAGGGTGCTGGGTATTATTCCAGGGCCACAATTTGCGCCAAACACGTCATGGACAATGCGGCGAGCCTGGTTCTCGACGCCATCGACAGAATGGCATTGGCGGACGATGGCTCGGTGTTCCGTACCACTGATA
>JABSRX010000177.1 GCA_013214695.1 Rhizobiaceae bacterium
GTTTGGGCAAAGTGGTGGTAGATTCCATTTTTCAGCGAGATTATGACGTCCTGATGGGCTGCCTGCTGGTATCGGGCTTGCTGTTTGTTTTCGTGAACCTGGTCGTCGATGTGCTTTACGCAGTTGTCGACCCGAGGATTCGCTATGACTGATACAAGCCAATCCCCAACACCCCATTCATCGGTCGATGATCTGAAGCGCCCTGCCCGCTCGCAATGGCTCGATATCTGGGATCAGTTCAAGGTCCACAAAGGCGCACTGGTGGGCATGTTCTTCTTCGTGTTCATTCTGCTGTTTGTGGTTGTCGGCCCGCTGATTTGGCCAATTGACCCAACCTATATCGACATCCGAGCCCGCAATTCCGGGCCAAGTTTGGCCCATCCCTTTGGCACCGACCAATTAGGGCGTGACATGTTTGCCCGGATGATGGCGGGGGGCCAGGTTTCAATGGCGGTGGGCATCACCGCTATGCTGTTGGCTCTGCTGTTTGGCACATTCATCGGGGTCATTGCCGGTTATTTCAAATCACTGGACGGCCCTTTGATGCGGTTGACCGACCTGTTCCTGGCGCTGCCTCTGCTGCCGCTGCTGCTGGTCATCATCATGCTGTTCCGTGAAAGCCTGAACTCGGTATTCGGGCCGGAAGGTGGCATCTTCATATTGATGGTGTCGGCCATCGGCATCACCAGTTGGATGCAGACCGCGCGTATTGTGCGAGGTGACGTTCTGGCCCTGAAGGAACGTGAGTTTGTGCTCGCGGCCCGATCGATCGGTACGCCGCCACAGCGCATGATCACGCGCCACGTCCTGCCAAACGTGCTTTCGCCCATCATGGTTTCGGCAACGCTTGGCATTGCCAATGCCATCATCACTGAGAGTGCGCTCAGCTTCTTGGGTTTGGGCTTCCCGCCAGATTTCCCAACTTGGGGCCGCTTGCTGTTTGATGCAGTCGACTATCTGCAGCAATATCCCGAACGTGTCATCTGGCCAGGCCTGGCGATTTCCCTGACGGTTCTCAGTGTCAACTATATCGGTGATGGTCTGCGCGATGCGCTGGATCCGCGTTTGCGCGCCCGTTGAGGCCTATTTGCAATAGCGAACCATGTCGCCTGCTTGCCAGTTGGTTTGGTGCGGCGTAGAAGAAGCGCGGTAACACGCGCCCCTGTGGCCCGCCGACTAAGGCAGAATTCTTGCTGGAAATCTTTTCCGATCTTGGCACGACAACAATCGTGATCGTCGGCCTTTTGGCTGTAATCACTGCTGCAGTTCACGGCGCGACAGGCGTCGCCGGTGGCTTCCTGATGACAGCAGCGCTGGCTGTCGTGATCGGGGTGAAACCGGTTGTTCCGGTGATGAGTGTTGCCCTTTTGATCAGCCACCTGATGCGGATCTTCCTGAACCGTGAGTCGTTCAACAAGGAAGCCTTCCTGTTGGTGACGATCCCAGCCACCCCTTGCATCATCGCCGTCGCCTGGCTGTACGGCAAGATGAGCTCCACCAGCATTGCTTTGTTGCTGGGCGTCGTTGTGTTGTCGTCGATACCGCTGCGCCGTTGGACCCAGGCTCGACAGATCAAAACCAGCCGCGGAACCCTGATCGGCGTTGCAACCGCCTATGGTGGTATTTCCGGCGCCTCCATTGGCAGCGGCATGTTGTTGATTCCGTTTCTGCTGGGACGCGGGCTGAGCAAGGAAGCCTTCGTTGCAACGCTGGCAGCGATTGCGTTTACGACGAACGTAACCCGAATTGGTGTCTATGGATCGACCTCGATGCTGGATTCCCAATATTTGTTGCTCGGCATATTCGTCGGCCTGATGACCATTCCTGGCAACATGATCGGACGCAGCATTTTGCGAAAGATGACGAACCAGAGCCACGCAACATTTGTCGACGTGCTCACCGTCATCGGCGCACTGAACTTCTTCTGGATGGCCGTCAGCTAACTCTGGGGAACGAACACAGTTCCCAAAATAGAGGGATGCTCATCACCCAGCCCACCGGCGCAATAGACCCCACGACACCACGGATCTTTTTGTTCCAGCAGCGCACAATTGGCCGCAACACCATCGGCGGGGAGGATCCAATAGTCAGGCCAAACGCCTGCATCCAGCAAGCTGGCAAGCCGGTCACAATTTTCAGCATCCAGTTCCAGCATGACTTCCAGTCCCTGAGCCCGGGCCGCCTGATTTGTCTTCAGGATGTCTTCCTCAGCGGCGTCCCCGACCGGGCAAACCACCCGATGCGCCGTTGGCCATTCGCGAAAATCTGTTGATCCAGCCTCCGCGGAACGGCCCATCCAACGGTTCCAGTCGATGGCACGGTACATGAGATCGCGGTGCTGCTGCCAATTGCCAATGAAATCGATCGCGCCGGATGGAACACCCGTAGCGGCCTCGTCGCCACGCAAGTCGGCGATTTCCGTGGGGTTTTCGGATTTGACCCGGTTGGTCGCCCAGTGAACATGTTCCAGCAAGGCGTCTTTTCTAAGCGCCTTGTATTGCGACCCATTCTTCAGGAACCACTGAAGTTCTTCCCAACTGGGATAGGCTGGCGCGCAGCCGTGACGGGACACAGCAAAGGCCCCACAGGCATTGGCCCAGGTGAGCGTTGTCTCCCAATCCTGATCGGTCAGCCAACCCCGCAAAATGCCCGACATGAAGCCGTCGCCAGCACCCAGGACATTGAAGACCTCGATGGGAAAGCCCGGCCCTGTAATGCCGTCATCAAGCGATGGTGGAATGGGGCCATCGAAAGCAGAGGCGCCCATTGGGCCACGCTTGCAAACAAGCATCGCCGCACTGCAGTCCCGAACCGCGCTCAAAGCTTCCAGCGTATCAGTGGACCCACCGGCGATGTGGAATTCTTCCTCTGTCCCAACAATCAGGTCGAAGAGATGCAATGTGGATTGCAGTTTGGCGGTCACGGCCTCCGACTCGATGAATCGCTCTTCACCATCGCCATGCCCCGCCAGTCCCCAAAGATTAGGGCGATAGTCGATATCGAGCGCCGTGCGGGCACCAAATTCGCGCGCCAGCTTCAGGGCTTTCAATACAGCAGCTTCGGTTTTCGGATGCGAAAGATGCGTCCCAGTGACGGTCACACAACCAGACTCCGCAATGAATTCCGGATCGATGTCGTCTTCGCAAATCGCCATGTCGGCACAGTTTTCACGGTAGAAGATCAATGGAAATTGAGATTCATCACGAATACCCAGCAAAACCAGCGCTGTCAGGCGTTCCTTGTCTGTCACCACGCCCCGTGTATCGACGCCTTCACGCTGCAACTGCTCCACAATGAAGCGGCCCATATGTTCATCACCGACGCGGGTGATCAGGGCGGACTTCAACCCCAATCGGGCTGTTCCCGCCGCCATATTGGTCGGCGATCCGCCGATATATTTGTTGAACGAAACCATGTCTTCCAATCGCCCACCGACCTGCGCGCCGTAGAGATCAACGGAAGAACGGCCGATTGTGATGACATCGAGTTTGGGCATGGTTGGGTCTTTTCTCGTTTCTGTCGAAATTCCTTCTGATCAACGGATCAGATAGAGCAGATCAACAAAATCTGGGCTTTCGATTCAGATTGATTATAGTGAATCTCTGACAAATTAAACCTGTGAGCTGTGCATTGAACGCCCCTTTTCTTCCCCAGGAGACAATCCGCAAGAAGCGTGACGGTCTGGCGCTGTCGCACGAAGAAATCTCAAACTTCGTCCAGGGCATTACCGACAATTCGATCACCGAGGGCCAGGTTGCGGCGTTGGCCATGGCCGTTTTCTTCAATGGCATGAACCGCGACGAGGCCGTTGCCTTGACGCTCGGCATGCGGGATTCCGGATCCGTATTGGACTGGAGCAGTCTGGGTGGTAAAGGCCCTGTGCTCGACAAGCACTCAACCGGGGGGGTCGGCGACAACGTATCGCTGATGCTGGCTCCAGCTGTTGCGGCATGTGGTGGTTACGTGCCGATGATTTCGGGGCGCGGACTGGGCCATACCGGCGGCACGCTGGACAAGCTGGATTCCATCCCGGGCTACCAATCCCAGCCCGATATCGAACTGTTCCGAAAAGTTACCCGCGAAATTGGCTGCGCGGTGATCGGGCAAACCGGTGATCTGGCGCCGGCCGACAAACGCTTTTATGGCATTCGTGATGTGACCGCGACGGTGGAAAGTGTTCCTTTGATCACAGCCTCCATCCTGTCCAAGAAACTCGCAGCCGGATTGGGCGGCCTCGTTCTCGACGTAAAATGCGGCAACGGCGCCTTCATGGACGATGTCGAAAAAGCTCGGGAATTGGCGCAGTCGCTGGTGGCTGTGGCCAATGGCGCAGGGCTTCCAACCACAGCCATTTTGACGGACATGAACCAGTCATTATCCAGTTCTGCTGGCAATGCGGTCGAGGTCAACAACTGCATCGACTTCCTGACTGGACGTCACATTGATTCCCGATTGTGGGATGTCACCGTCGCCCTGGGCGCGCAAATGCTGGTCAATGGCGGTCTGGCAAGCGACGAGGGTGACGGGCGCACCAAGATGGAGACGGCCTTTACCTCCGGTGCTGCGGCGCAGAAATTCGCTGGCATGGTGCGTGATCTGGGTGGCCCGTCCGATCTGCTGGAAAAGCCGGAGCGTCATTTGGAAGCCGCGCCCATCGTACGTCCGGTATATGCGCCAACCGAAGGTGCAATCCTTGCCGTCGAAACCCGCGACATCGGCCTTGCTGTTGTCGCCATGAAGGGCGGACGTGTGCGGGCCTCAGATGAAGTCGACCCCGTCGTCGGCTTCACCGAACTGGCGATGATCGGAGATTTCGTCGACGCAGAGCAGCCGCTTGGATTTGTCCATGCGCGCACGGCGGAACAAGCCGACCAGGCTGCAGATGCACTGATCCAGGCCTATTCTATTGGCGCCCCGGCGCAAATCGTTGACCAACCAGTCCTCTTGGAAACAATCAGCGCATGAGGCGTTCAAACAAGCGCGCTGATGCGCCGCAACTGCCAAAGTTCGACGTCGGCACCTATGCCAAGTTTCCCGGCCTGAATTATGCACATGAACGACCCTTTCGAAATTGGAACGACCAGCAACTGACCGCAGCAATCGGCGGTTGGCTCAGCACCAATCCACCTGGGCTGGAACTCGCAACAATGGCCTATGATGAGCTCAAATCGCGCGGCACAGACCTCAACGCCGGTATGAAATTTGCTGCAGCGGACCTGGAACCGATTCCCTGGCTGGATACCGCAAGAGCCCATGTGCGGAAGAGTTTCACGCCGGAAGTCCTCGAAACGCAGAAGCAAGGGCGCCTCGGCAGCCATGTTTATGTGATCCTGCGACATGGATATTCCCACGAGAACGGCCTCTACGGGGCCTATGTTGGCAGCACCGGCAAGTCGCCTGGTCAACGCTGCAGCGAGCACCGCAAAGGGATCCGAGCCGCACGTGGTCTTCCACGCTACGGCATTGAACCGCTCTGGAGCCTGTTTGATTTCATCAATCCTGTGCCCAAGGCGCGTGCCGGTCGGGAGGAATGGGAAACCCGCTTGCATGAGGCACTGGCACCTGTCATTCCAAAGGTGACCGGTGATGTTGCGTTCTAGAGCCGTTCTTGCCTCAGCGGCTGCCTTTGACGGCTTCCAAAACCTTGAACCCGTTGGCTTGGTCCAACCGCTCCACCTTCTTGAACAAGTGCTGCAAAGTGCGCTCATAGGGAAGATTTGTGTTGGCCACCATGAGCAGCCGGCCACCGGCTGGCAGACAGCGTGCGGCTGCCTCGATGAACCGATTGCCGAGCGCCGGTTCCGCAGCGCGGGAGGTGTGAAAAGGTGGGTTCATCACGACCCAGTTGAAGGGCGTGCGCGGCGCTTCGCGATTCATGTCACACCAGTGATAGTCGACGGACATATCACCCGCAGCCTGCACATTTGATCGGGCAGCTTCCAGCGAGGCCCAGTCAGCTTCAAAAAGCTCCAACTGCTCAATCCGAGAACAGCGCTCAATCAGGCAGCTTGAAAGATAGCCCCACCCTGCCCCGAAATCGGCAACACGGCCAAAAATACGATCGCTGAAATGCTCGGCCAGCAGTGCCGAACCGACGTCTGGTTCGTCGGCGGAAAACATGCCCGGGGCGACGCGGAACTTGCCCCACTCAAAATCGCTGTCCGGTTTTTGCAGTCTGTCGGCATGCCAGTCGTCGCCGCTGCGGTGAACCCAAAACGCCACGGCATGGTGCTTCGACAGGCTGCCATCTACTTGGGCGCCACGCCCTACCCATTTACGCATCGGCTGAACGCCAGAGGTTTTTGTGCCGGCAAAGACCAACACGCCACCCGGCTTCAAACCATTCCAGGCCCGTAGAATGTTGCGCTCGTTGACCGCCCGTGAGCGGTGAGCCAGGACGAGGCAACAATTCAGCTCGGACATCGCCTGCAAGCGTGGCTGCACAGCGTAGCCGGCCGCTTCGAGCGCCAAAAACCCAGGTCTGAAGCCCTGTTCGGCCACGAAGTCGTCCGGCTCCATCCGGTCCGGCAGCGGCAAGACATCTGCATTGAGGATGCACCATTTCTCACCCGGTTTTGGCCCTTCGAGGGCGCCGGAGGAAAAGGGAAGCATCAATGTGTCGCGGAAGTCTGCCATATGTCAGCCAAGCCACAGATTGCCAGCAATTTCAACGGCCAATTCCACCTGGTGCCGATACCTTCATTCGTTTACTCCGACCTGTTTCTTCGGATTGAGTTGAACGCGTATCGTCATCCCGGCAACTTGCGAAGGCTGAAAGATCCATGGTTGCGGCAATAAAAAAGGCGCCGTGATTTCCCACGGCGCCTTTTCAGATTGGCTTGTCGAACGACTTATTCGTCGTCTTCGAATTCTTCGCCGGTTTCCTGGTCAACAACTTTCATCGACAGGCGAACCTTGCCGCGATCGTCAAAGCCCATCAGCTTGACCCAAACCTTGTCGCCTTCATTGACAACATCGGTGGTCTTGCCAACGCGCTCGTCAGCCAGCTGGGAGATGTGAACCAGACCGTCCTTGGCACCGAAGAAGTTGACGAAAGCGCCAAAGTCGACGGTTTTCACAACGGTACCCTGGTAGATTTCACCCACCTCCGGATCATCGGTGATGGAGCGGATCCATTTGACAGCAGCATCGATTTCTTTCGCAGAGGAAGAAGCAACCTTGACCGTACCGTCATCCTCGATGTTCACCTTGGCACCGGTTTTCTCGACGATCTCGCGGATCACCTTACCACCGGAACCAATGACTTCGCGGATCTTGTCGGTCGGGATCTTGAAGCTCTCAATGCGTGGAGCGAACTCGCCCAGCTCGGCGCGGCCTTCGCTCAGCGCTTTGCCCATTTCACCGAGGATGTGGATACGGCCGTCTTTGGCCTGATCCAGAGCAACCTGCATGATTTCTTCGGTGATACCGGTAATCTTGATGTCCATCTGCAAAGAGGTAATCCCTTCGGCAGTACCGGCCACTTTGAAATCCATGTCGCCGAGGTGATCTTCATCGCCGAGAATATCGGAAAGAACGGCGAAGTCGTCGCCCTCTTTGATCAGACCCATAGCAATACCGGCAACCGGTGCTTTCAGAGGAACACCTGCGTCCATGAAGGCCAGCGAGGTACCGCAAACGGTCGCCATCGAAGAAGAACCGTTGGATTCGGTGATCTCAGATACAGCACGCAGCGTGTAAGGGAACTCTTCGTGCGCCGGCAGGACGGCCCGCACAGCGCGCCAAGCCAACTTACCATGACCGATTTCACGACGTGAGGTGAAGCCGATACGACCTGTCTCACCGACGGAATAGGGTGGGAAGTTGTAGTGCAGCAGGAAGTTTTCCTTGTAGGTGCCAGTCAGCGCGTCGATGAACTGCTCGTCGTCACCTGTACCCAGGGTAGCCACAACGATGGCCTGAGTTTCACCGCGGGTGAACAGGGCCGAACCGTGGGTGCGGGGAAGAATGCCGACTTCGGATTCAATCGCGCGAACGGTTGAAAGGTCACGGCCATCAATACGTTTTTTAGTTTTGATGATCGATCCACGAACAACTTTCGCCTGCACAGACTTGAAGACTTCGCCCAGCGTGTTGACTTCGTCTTCGCTGGATTCTTCGGTCAGGAACTCTTCCTTGGCTTTGGCCTTGGCTTCGTCCAGGGCCGCGTAGCGATCCTGCTTGTCGGCGATCTGGTAAGCGGCATCAATGTCGGAACCGACAAGATCTTCCACTTTCGCCATCAACTCGGAATTGTCCGGAGCAACATGTTCGCGAGGCTCCTTGGCGCATTTTTCGGCCAGGGCGATGACCGCGTCCAGAACTGGCTGGAACTCTTTGTGGCCGAACATGACCGCGCCGAGCATGGTTTCTTCAGACAGAATTTTGGCTTCTGACTCAACCATCAAAAC
>JABSRX010000018.1 GCA_013214695.1 Rhizobiaceae bacterium
TTAGGCATAGTTTACTATTGCCGGAGCCTGCGTCATGTCTCGACCAGTTTTACTTAAACTCTCTCTCGCCCTCTTTGCCTCCGTCGGATTAAGCGCTTTGGTGTCTGGTCCCTCAGCAGCTGCTGATTGCATCATTAATGACCCCGCAACTCTGCTGAATGGCAATGGCGGTGTTGGAGATTGTGACCCGCTCACCTTTGGCGAAGGCGATACCTTGGTACTTGAGGATACCGATCTTCAGGTTCATTCAACCGATACGCCTGCACTCGCGATCGGCGCGGACGGAAACCTGATCAATGGTGCGTCGATCGTCAACAGAGGCACAATCGATTTCATCGGTAATTTGGAGAACCTCTCAGCAGTCGAGTACCACGGCAACCAAGCCAACATCTTCAATTATGGATCGATTACCGCGACCAACGCAGAACGAGACCCCAGCTCAGGATTGGCTGGAAATGACGGCATTTGAGTCTTGGGAAATAATGCAACAATCGACAACTTTGGCGTCATCCGTGCCGAAGGCAACAAGGGCAGGGGCATTTTTGCAGAGGGAATTGGCAATAAGATCACCAACCGCACGGGCGGTCAGATCAGCACATTCGGGACACAGGATAACTCCCATGGCATACTCGGCGTCGGTGACGGCGTAACCGTAATCAATGAAGCAGGCGCTACAATCGCAACGCTGGGTCGTGTGAGCAAGGGAATCCAAGTACAGGGTGGTGAGGGCGCCAAGGTCATCAACTACGGTTTGATCACGGCAAAAGGTTATAATTCCGGGGGTATTCGGGCGATAGGTGACCGGGCTTACGCTGCGAACTACGGGACTATTTCGCTCACGGAGCTCTCAATCGATGACTACGGAAACGGCATCACCATCGATAGGCCAACCAGCTGGGCATACAATTTTGGAACGATCACGGTTGCTGGCGGGGACGGCTTGGGCAGTTTTGGCATGAACATTGGTCGTACAGAAGCCTGGGAGGGATGCGATCCATTGGATCTTCCAGACTCCGGATGTAATCCCGACGATCTTGGCGCGGCGGTCAATTACGGACTGATTGATACCTATGGCGAGCAGAATGTCGGCATGCTTGCTGACGACTATGGTGTTTCTTTAATCAATCACGGTCAGATCATAACGCGCAAGGAGCGCAGCCACGGTATGCGCAGTCAGGGAGCCGGTTTGCTGACCGTGGAGAATTCCGGCTTTATCAAAGTGAATGACTTTGACGGCAGCGACAAGTCTTTCGCAATCATGATGACCCCGAATGGCAACGGCTATGTCGACGGCACAACCTTTCATCTCAAGCTTAATCGCGGTTCAGTGCTGGTGGGAGATGTTGCCCTGAGGCGGCCGGATCATTCCATTGTGGAATTCGGTTCGGGCCTCTCTGCCGTTGTTCGTGTCGACGAAGAATGGTTCTTTCGCCGTTCAGGCGTGGAATCCCCCGAAGACTTCGAAGAAGTCGTGACACTCAATTCTGCCAGCGGCATTCACTTTACGCGCGACTATATACTCTATGCGGCCGACACCACCGATTACGTCGCCCAGGAGGCTGTCATGGGTGAGTTGACCCGTGCTGTGCAGTCGGCGATCTCGGCCCGGTTGCGCAACCCGCAAACGCAGCCCGAACTGGAAGCTCAGCAAGGGCGTTCCTTTGGACAATTTTGCCAGGGGCTCTGGTTCACCTCATTTGGCGGCTACGCCAAAAGTGACGGTGGTGACGCCTATGCCGGCTACCGTGGCTGGACATCCGGCACGGCTATGGGCTGCGAACTGGACGGGGGCTACGGCGCCCATTTTGGCTTGTCCTATGCATCGGTGGAGCCCGATGGCGATATTGATTACTTCGCAGTTGAAAATTTTGGTGGCTTTGTCGGTCTGGAGGGGGATGTGCCCGGTGCACCCGTTCGCTACTCCCTCACTGTCGGCTATGCCCACCAGAAGCACGAACGCTATCTGTCGGATAACCGGATTCAACTGATAGGGCTCGATAAAGCTGACGACAATTATGCCAGCGCCTACGTGACTCCCACGCTTGCGATGCAACTTCCCGATGTTGGACTGGGACGATTTGATTTGCAGCTCAGCTACACCGCCATCTGGTATTCCGAACATGACTTTGAATTTGCTCAATCAGATGCCGACCTTTCGATCGACGAAAGCTTCTCCAATGCTGTCAGCGCCCAACTGGCCCACTCGGTGACGATGCAAAACGGCAACGTGTTCAGCATCGGTGGTGGCGTGTCCTGGCAGCAGCGCATGGACACCGGCCTGACCTTTGGTGGTGAGTCGTTTGACATGGCAGACCCCCGCGATGCCGACGAGGCGCTGATGGGGCAAGCATTTATCGGCATGAGCGCCCCGACTGGCCTGTGGACCCGGGTAGCAGCCACAATCGGCCAGGACGAGCAGTACGGCGTGTCTGTTGGCGCAGGAATGCGGTTTTAAGGGCAGCGGGCGGCGGCGAGACCGCCCATGGGCGAGCGGATGGTGGGCGATGACAGACTCGAACTGCCGACATCTTCGGTGTAAACGAAGCGCTCTACCAACTGAGCTAATCGCCCAACATTTGCCTTTCGGCATCTATGTCCACTCTTCCGAGGAAAAGTGGCGCGAGTGACGAGACTCGAACTCGCGACCTCCGGCGTGACAGGCCGGCACTCTAACCAACTGAGCTACACCCGCGTGGGTCGAAGGATGGTTTGGTCCTTCGGGTCGACAGACGCAATACGTATCCGCCGCGGGTAAGTCAAGCAGGTTTCTCCAAAAATGCATGCAATTTGAGAACAATATTTACGGCGTCGATAAAGCGGAGTTCTCCACCCGATTTCGCGGCCCGTTTGGCCAGCCCGTCTTGCTTTGATCTTCCGCCTCGGCTATCGCTGTCCGTAACACTTCTTGGGAGCCTGTTATGCAAGAATTGCTGCTTTCCTATCTACCTGTTTTGATCTTCATGGGCGTTGCTCTGGCAATCGGCCTGGCATTGCTGATCGCCCCTTTCATTGTCGCTTACAAAGCCCCCAATGATGAGAAGCTTTCAGCCTATGAGTGCGGCTTCAACGCGTTTGATGACGCCCGCATGAAATTCGATGTGCGATTCTATCTCGTCGCCATCTTGTTCATCATTTTTGACCTCGAGGTCGCCTTCCTGTTCCCGTGGGCCGTCAGCTTCGGTGGCCTGGGCTGGTTTGGTTTCTGGTCGATGATGATCTTCCTGGCCGTGCTGACCATCGGCTTTATCTACGAATGGAAAAAGGGCGCGTTGGAATGGGATTGATCCCGCCGTATCCCAACGCCGCCAACCTGCAAAAGAAATAGATGTCCATGCAAGACAATTCCTCAACCCTCATCGCGCCGACGCCGAAGGGTGTCATTGACCCGAATACCGGCCAGCCCATCGGGCAGGACAGCCCGTTTTTTGGCGAGATCAATGACGAGCTGGCGGATAAGGGCTTTATCGTCACCTCAACCGATGACCTGATCAACTGGGCCCGCACCGGCTCGTTGATGTGGATGACCTTTGGTCTGGCCTGCTGCGCTGTTGAAATGATGCAGCTGTCCATGCCGCGCTACGATGCCGAGCGTTTCGGCTTCGCCCCGCGCGCCTCACCGCGTCAGTCTGATGTGATGATCGTCGCCGGCACGCTGACCAACAAAATGGCTCCGGCGCTGCGCAAGGTTTACGACCAGATGCCCGAGCCACGCTACGTGATCTCCATGGGCTCCTGCGCCAATGGCGGTGGATACTATCACTATTCCTATTCGGTGGTGCGCGGCTGTGACCGCATCGTTCCTGTCGACATCTATGTGCCTGGTTGCCCGCCAACCGCGGAAGCGCTGCTCTACGGCGTGTTGATGTTGCAGAAAAAAATCCGCCGTACCGGCACGATCGAGCGCTAGGGGGCTGTCATGGACGTTTCTGACCTGATGGACCTGAAGGCCTATGTCGGCGAGAAGCTCGAAGGCAAAATCGATGCTGCTGAAATCGCCTATGAAGAGCTGAACCTGACCACCTCGGCCGACAATATTGTCGCCGTGATGAAATTCCTGCGCGATGACGTGCAGACGCAGTTTCATTCTTTCATCGACATCTGTGGTGTTGATTATCCCGAACGGGCTCAGCGTTTTGAGGTGGTGTATCATCTGCTCAGCCCGCGCCAGAACATGCGCGTCCGGGTCCGCCTGAAAACCGACGCCGACACACCGGTGCCTAGTGTGGTGGAAATCTATCCCGGCGCTGACTGGTTCGAACGTGAGGCTTATGATTTGTACGGCATCCTGTTTACCGGCCATCCGGATCTGCGCCGCCTGCTGACCGATTACGGTTTTGAGGGCCATCCGCTGCGCAAGGACTTCCCGCTGACCGGTTTCACCGAAGTGCGCTACGACGATGCCCAGAAGCGGGTCGTCTATGAGCCTGTCGAACTGCGCCAGGAATTCAGAAATTTTGACTTTCTCTCGCCGTGGGAAGGCACCGATTATGTGCTGCCCGGCGATGAAAAAGAAACGAAGGCAAACTGACCATGTCAGAAGTTGATATCCGCAATTTTAACATCAACTTTGGTCCTCAGCATCCGGCGGCCCACGGCGTTCTGCGCCTGGTGCTGGAACTGGATGGCGAGGTTGTCGAGCGGGTTGATCCGCATATCGGCCTGCTGCACCGCGGTACCGAGAAGCTGATCGAGCAGAAAACCTATCTGCAGGCGATGCCGTATTTCGACCGCCTCGACTATGTGGCGCCGATGAACCAGGAGCATGCTTTTTGTCTGGCGACGGAAAAACTGCTGGGTCTGGAAGTGCCAAAGCGCGGCCAGCTGATTCGCGTTCTTTATTCTGAAATCGGTCGTATCCTGTCGCATCTGCTGAACATCACCACGCAGGCCATGGACGTTGGCGCGCTGACGCCACCGCTATGGGGCTTTGAAGAGCGTGAAAAGCTGATGGTCTTCTACGAAAGAGCCTCTGGTTCACGCATGCATGCGGCTTACTTCCGTCCAGGTGGTGTACATCAGGATCTGCCAACCAAGCTGATCGAAGACATCGGCGTGTGGTGCGACGAGTTCCCGGCGATGATCGACGACATCGATACGCTGTTGACCCAGAACCGTATTTTCAAACAACGCAATGTCGATATCGGCATCATCTCGTTGGAAGATGCCTGGGCCTGGGGTTTCTCCGGGGTGATGGTCCGCGGCTCTGGCGCGGCCTGGGATCTGCGCAAGTCGCAGCCTTACGAGTGTTACGACGAACTGGAATTCGACATTCCTGTCGGCAAGAACTGTGACAATTACGATCGCTATCTGATCCGCATGCTGGAAATGCGTGAATCGACCAAGATCATGAAGCAGTGTGTTGAGAAACTGCTGTCGCCGGAAGGGCAAGGTCCTGTTTCCTCCGTGGATGGTAAGGCCGTTCCACCGAAGCGCGGCGAGATGAAAAAGTCGATGGAAGCTCTGATCCATCACTTCAAGCTCTACACCGAAGGTTTCAAGGTCCCGGCCGGTGAAGTCTACGCCGCTGTGGAAGCGCCCAAAGGCGAATTCGGCGTCTATCTGGTGTCCGATGGCAGCAACAAACCGTATCGTTGCAAGTTGCGCGCCCCTGGTTTCGCCCATCTTCAGGCCATGGATTACATGTGCAAAGGCCATATGCTGGCTGACGTTGGTGCAGTTCTTGGATCGATGGACATCGTGTTTGGAGAAGTGGACCGCTAAGCGGTCCCCATCCCTTTTTCACCGCTTAACCGGCTATTTAGCTCCACGCCTTAGGATTTGTTCTACAAACGAATACTGACAAGGCATGCCCTTATGCAATCGCTGAAAAAGCCATCCATCAAGCTGGACTGGAACAACGGCTCCGTTGACGGTGCCAACTGGCGCGAGCGGGCAGGTTTGGCCTTGCTCAGACTGGCGGCCGTCGCGACGCGTTCGCCGGAACGTCCCGGCTTTTCAAAAATGGCAGCCGGCATCTCGGCACTGTTTCCCAGCGACAAGTTCATCCGGGTGCAATTCGACGACGACACGGTCTACCAGTTCCCTTATGGCGACGCTTATTGGAGTGTGCTCTGCGCCCCGGGCTTTCGCTACGAACCGGAAATCGACGGTTTTGTCCGTCGCTGCGCGCGCGAAAACATCGATTATGTGTTTTTGGATTGCGGCGCCAACTTTGGCTATTGGTCCTGCCGCACCTCTTCAAAGGCGGCAGGCGGGCAGCGCGCGATTGCTATTGAAGCCTCGAGCGAAAGCTATGGACACGCGATGCGCAACCGGGCTTTGAACGACAACAGATTTGAGGCGCATCACCGGGCAATCAGCGACGAAAACGGTCAGGCAGTGACGCTGTTTGGCGGACACAAGCATGAGCAAAGATCGCTCATTGCCATGTCCGAGACCGATTGCGGCACCGAAACCGTGCGCACGGTGAATCTCGATGGCCTGAACAGTGTCGATCTGGCCCATGAAAAGACCGTGGTGAAGCTCGATGTCGAGGGCATGGAGGTGCGGGCGTTGGAAGGGGGCACGCAATGGCTGAACGGCGACGCTCTGGTGATATTTGAAGATCATGGCAGCGATCGCGATCATTTGACGGCCAAAGCCATGAAAGAGCGCTTTGGATTGCGGATTTTTGCCGGGTCGCCGACAGGTGAATTCACCGAAATTGTTGATTTTGAACAACTAACCCGGCTGAAGAAAGTGCGCCGCAAGGGCTATGATTTCTTCGCCAGCGCCAGTCCGTTCTGGATCGATTTTATGCTCACAGCGCCGTCGCGCTAGGCGTCCGCAGGTTGTGGACAATTAATGCCAACTTATTGCTCTCATAAGCCCGCATAGACTGGCAATTCCCTAAACCTGTGCTAATAGAGTGCCGAGCCTAATAACTTTCCGGTCACCATTTGCATGTCGGTACGTCGTCTCGCTGAAGACTCAGTTCAACCCGCCAGTTTTGCCTTTAATCGCAGCAATGCGGCATGGGCGAAAAAGAAGCTGAAAGACTATCCCAAGGGACGTGAGGCATCTGCCGTAATCCCGCTCCTGATGCGTGCGCAAGAACAAGATGGATGGGTCACCAAAGCCGCCATCGAACATGTCGCCGAAATGCTCGACATGCCGCTGATCCGGGTCCTGGAGGTCGCCACCTTCTACACCCAATTCCAATTGGCGCCGGTTGGCAAACGCGCACATATCCAGGTTTGCGGCACAACACCTTGCATGCTGCGTGGCGCTGAAGATCTGATCAAGGTCTGCAAAAAGAAGATCTCGCCAAATCCCTTTGAAGTGACCGAAGACGGTAACCTTTCTTGGGAAGAGGTGGAGTGCCAGGGCGCCTGCGTGAACGCGCCAATGGTGATGATCTTCAAGGACAGCTACGAAGACCTGACCGCCGAGCAGATGGAAGAAATCATCGACAAGTTTGCCGCCGGCAAGGGCGATGAAGTGATGCCCGGACCGCAGATTGACCGCATCTATTCAGCGCCCGAAGGCGGCCTGACATCGCTGACCGGCAAGCCGGTTGTAGCGAAGAAATCGGCCGCCAAGAAGGCGCCGGCAAAGGCTGCAGCGAAAAAGGCTGCTCCAGCGACCAAGGCCAAACCTGCTGCAAAGATTGCCGGCAATATTGGCAAAGCCTCTGCCAAGCCTAAAGCGGCACCGAAAGCCAAGGCTGAGGACAAGGGCAAGCCGCCAGCAATGCGCAAGCCGGCCAAGCCGGATGATCTGAAGCTGATTTCAGGCGTTGGTCCGAAGCTGGAAGGCGTTCTCAACGGATTGGGCATCTACAAGTTCGAGCAGATCTCCAAATGGAAGAAGGCCGAGCGCGAATGGGTAGATGGGTATTTGAAATTCAAAGGCCGTATTGACCGCGACGATTGGGTCAAGCAGGCCAAAGCATTGGCCAAGGGTGGCGAGGAAGAATACATCCGCGTCTTTGGCAAAAAGCCGCGGTGAAGGTGACATATGCTGCAAGATAAAGACCGGATTTTTACCAACATTTACGGCATCCATGACAAGTCGCTGAAAGGCGCCATGGCGCGTGGCCATTGGTCTGGCACAGCTGGCTTCATCAAGAATGGCCGTGACTGGGTGATCGAGCAGACCAAGGCCTCTGGCTTGCGCGGTCGCGGTGGCGCCGGCTTCCCGACAGGTTTGAAATGGTCGTTCATGCCCAAGGAAGTGGGCGAGCGTCCCCATTACCTGGTCATCAATGCCGACGAATCAGAGCCCGGTACCTGTAAAGACCGCGATATCATGCGCCACGATCCGCACACGCTGATCGAAGGCTGCCTGATTGCTGGTTTCGCCATGGGTGCGCATGCCTGCTACATCTATGTGCGCGGCGAATATATGCGCGAGCGTGAGGCGCTCGAGGCGGCGATCAACGAGTGTTACGAAGCCAAGCTGTTGGGCAAGAACAACAAGAATGGCTGGGATTACGACATCTACGTCCATCACGGGGCAGGGGCCTATATCTGTGGTGAAGAAACGGCGTTGCTGGAATCGCTGGAAGGCAAAAAAGGCCAGCCACGCCTGAAGCCGCCATTCCCGGCCAATGTCGGTCTGTATGGCTGCCCGACCACCGTCAACAACGTCGAATCGGTGGCCGTGGTGCCGACCATTTTGCGGCGTGGCGCGGATTGGTTTGCTTCTTTCGGTCGCGACAACAACCGCGGCACTAAGCTGTTCTGCGTGTCCGGTCATGTGAACCGGCCTTGCACAGTCGAAGAGGAAATGAGCATTCCGTTCCGCGAGCTGATCGATAAGCATTGCGGCGGGGTGCGCGGCGGATCCGACAATCTGCTGGCGGTTATTCCAGGTGGCTCGTCTGTGCGTCTGGTTCCAGCTGAACAGATCATCGATTGCCCCATGGACTTTGATTCGCTGATGGCGCTGCAGTCCGGTCTCGGGACCGCTGCGGTCATCGTGATGGACAAGTCGACAGACATCATTCGTGCCATCGCGCGGCTCTCGGCTTTCTACAAGCATGAGTCCTGCGGTCAGTGCACCCCTTGCCGTGAAGGCACGGGTTGGATGTGGCGCGTCATGGAGCGCATGGTCGAAGGCCGTGCCCAGAAGCGCGAAATCGATATGCTGTTTGATGTGACCAAACAGATCGAAGGGCACACAATATGTGCGCTTGGCGATGCGGCGGCCTGGCCAATTCAGGGTCTGATCAATCATTTCCGTCCGGAAATGGAAGCGCGCATCGATAGCTACACATATCGTTCTGACAAGGACGGTGCCGTTCTTGAGGCGGCGGAGTAAGACGGGCCCAGGGGCAGTCGAGACGGGAGAATGGACATGATGGAAGTGAAGTATCCTCATAGCCGCCAGCCGCAGCTCGATTCCTTTGGTGTGCGGTAGGTGATCCATGCATCTGGCGGAGCTCAACATATCGAAATGGAAGGTAGACCCGGTGTCGGAAGCGGCCCGCGGGTTCACCGACAATGTTGCACGGGTCAACAGCCTGGCCGAGCGGTCACCCGGTTTCGTGTGGCGCAAGGTCGAGGAGGAACGGGATGAGCAGGGGGGTAACGCTGTTTGTGATGGCCCTGATGTGCTGATGACCTTGTCGGTCTGGGAAACGCCTCAGGATCTGGAAAAATTCGTTTGGAATACGGTTCACAAGAAGATCTACAACGGCAAGGCGCAGTGGTTCAGCGAGATGGAGAGCCATACCCTGGTCATGTGGTGGGTTGAAGAGGGCACGGTTCCGACCTTGGAAGAAGCAAAACAACGCCTTGACCATTTGGATGCAAACGGCGACAGCGACGAGGCCTTTGGCTGGTCGCACCTGCCGCATGTGAAACTTTGGCAAGAGCAGCAGTGCGGATAGTAATTTAGACTTGGTGGCCCGACGGGCAACCGATGAGGACAGGAAAGATTGGCAATGGCCAAGATTATTGTAGACGGCAAAGAGATAGAGGTCCCGGACCACTACACACTGCTTCAGGCGGCTGAAGCGGCCGGCGCGGAAGTGCCGCGCTTTTGTTTCCATGAGCGGCTGTCGATCGCCGGTAACTGCCGCATGTGCCTGGTTGAGGCCAAAGGTGGTCCACCAAAGCCTGTTGCCTCCTGCGCCATGGGTGTTCGCGACATGCGTCCGGGCCCGAACGGTGAGCCGCCGGAAATCTTCACCAACACGCCAATGGTCAAGAAGGCCCGTGAAGGCGTGATGGAATTCCTGCTGATCAACCATCCGCTGGATTGCCCGATTTGTGACCAGGGCGGGGAATGCGATCTGCAGGACCAGGCCATGGCATTTGGCATGGACGCATCGCGGTACCAGGAAAACAAACGCGCGGTCGAAGACAAATATATCGGTCCGCTGGTCAAAACGATCATGACCCGCTGCATTCACTGCACCCGCTGTGTGCGCTTCACCACCGAAGTGGCAGGCATTTCCGAGCTCGGTCTGTTGGGCCGCGGCGAAGATGCCGAGATCACTACATATCTTGAAAAGGCCATGACTTCGGAACTGCAGGGCAATGTGATTGACCTGTGCCCGGTAGGCGCGCTGACCTCCAAGCCATACGCCTTCCAGGCGCGTCCTTGGGAACTGACCAAGACCGAAACCATCGATGTGATGGACGCTGTGGGTTCCGCCATTCGCGTCGACACCCGCGGTTCGGAAGTGATGCGCATCATGCCGCGCATCAACGAAGCGGTGAACGAAGAGTGGATTTCCGACAAGACCCGTTTCATCTGGGATGGCTTGAAGACCCAGCGTCTGGACCGTCCTTACGTGCGCAAGAACGGTAAACTGACGCCCGCCACCTGGGCTGAGGCGTTCAGCGCGATCAGCGAAAAGGTTGCTGCCACCGATGCTGCTAATATCGGGGCCATTGCCGGTGATCTGGCATCGGTCGAAGAGATCTATGCCCTGCGTGAATTGATGGCCTCTCTCGGGTCAGAAAATATGGACTGCCGGGAAGAGAATTCTGCGCTAGATCCGTCGCTTGGAAGAAGTTCTTACATCTTTAATTCAACAATCGACGGAATTGAAGATGCTGACGCGATCATGCTGATCGGCACCAACCCGCGCAAGGAAGCCGCTGTTCTCAACAGCCGCATCCGCAAGCGCTGGCGGACCGGCGAATTGCAGGTGGCGGTGATCGGTGATCAGGCGGATCTGACGTATGAATACCACTATGCAGGCGCCGGACCCGACACGCTGAAACAGTTCGAAACCCATTCGAAAGCTAAGGCCAAAAACCCAATGATGATCATTGGCGCAGGTGCCTTTGCCCGCTCAGATGCGGCGGCCATCATGAAATCTGCTGCGAAGGCAGCTGAGGCGCTCGGCGTAGTTCAGGACGACTGGAACGGTTTCAACGTGCTCCACACGGCGGCAGCGCGGGTAGGTGGCTTGGATCTCGGCTTTGTGCCGGGTGAAAATGGCAAATCCACCGGCGAAATGCTGCGGGAAAGCGAAGTTCTGTTCCTGCTCGGTGCAGACGAACTCGATATGCTGGAGCGCAAGAGCGGCTTTACCGTCTATATCGGCAGCCACGGCGATGTCGGTGCCCATCATGCAGACGTCATTCTGCCGGGCGCCGCCTATACAGAGAAGTCCGGCACCTGGGTGAACACCGAAGGCCGGGTCCAGATGGGCAACCGGGCTGGCTTTGCGCCAGGCGAGGCCCGTGAAGACTGGGCGATCCTGCGGGCACTGTCGGACTCACTGGGCAAGACCCTGCCATTCGATTCGCTGGCACAGCTGCGGGCCAAGCTGTATGAAGCGCATCCGCATTTCGCTGAAATTGACGAGATCATGGAAAGCGATAATGGCGGTGTTGCTGCTCTGGCCAAGCGCAAGGGCGGTTCGATGAAAAAAGCGGCTTTGACCTCACCGGTTGAAGACTTCTACCTGACCAATCCAATTGCCCGCGCTTCGGCTGTGATGGCCGAGTGCTCGGCCCGCGCCAAGGGCACTTATTCGGAGGCGGCTGAATAATGTTTGAGTCAGAATTCTTCCAAACCTACGTCGTCCCACCTCTGTGGATGCTGGGGCAGAGCGTTTTGTTGCTGGTCGTGCTGCTGATCGGCGTGGCCTACATTCTCTATGCTGACCGCAAGATTTTTGCCGCCGTGCAGATGCGCCGTGGTCCAAACGTTGTCGGTCCCTGGGGATTGCTCCAGAGCTTTGCCGACCTGACAAAATTTGTTCTGAAGGAACCGATCGTTCCTGCCGGTGCAAACAAGGGTGTCTTCCTGATGGCGCCCCTGGTGGCCGGTGTTCTGGCCCTCTCGGCCTGGGCGGTTGTGCCCATTGCGGATGGTTGGGCGGTTGCTGACCCGAATCTGGGGCTGCTGTTCGTCTTCGCCATCTCTTCGCTGGAAGTTTACGGCATTATCATGGGCGGCTGGGCTTCGAACTCTAAGTATCCGTTCCTCGCGGCGCTTCGTTCGGCTGCGCAGATGGTTTCCTATGAAGTCTCCATTGGCTTCGTGATCATAACCGTGCTGCTGTGTGTCGGTTCGCTCAACCTGACGGATGTTGTAAACGCACAGCGTGATGGTCTGGGCACCATGATGGGTGCGCCGAACTCGCTGCTGGACTGGCATTGGCTGGCCCTGTTCCCGATGTTCATCGTCTTCTTCATCTCGGCCATTGCGGAAACCAACCGTCCACCGTTCGACCTTCCGGAAGCGGAATCGGAACTGGTTGCCGGTCACATGGTGGAATATTCGTCCACTCCTTTTCTGCTGTTCTTCCTCGGTGAATTCGTCGCCATCTGTTTGATGTGTGCTCTGACCACGCTGCTGTTCCTTGGCGGCTGGCTGCCACCGGTCGACATTGCGCCGTTCAACTGGATCCACGGTTCCGTATGGTTCGTGCTGAAAGGCCTGCTGGTCTTCTTCTGCATGGCGATGGTTCGCTCCATCGTTCCCCGTTATCGCTATGACCAATTGATGCGTCTGGGCTGGAAAGTGTTCCTGCCGCTGTCACTGTTCATGGTGTTCCTCACAGCTTTCGTGCTGCAACTGATGGGATGGGCATAAGTCATGGCATCACCACTCGCTCAAGCTGGTAAGTCGCTGTTCCTGCTGGAATTTGTCAAAGCCTTTGGCCTTGGTCTGCGCTACTTTTTCGCTCCCAAGGCGACAATCAACTACCCGTTCGAAAAGGGCCATTCATCGGCTCGTTTCCGGGGTGAACATGCTCTGCGCCGCTATCCAAATGGCGAAGAGCGCTGCATCGCGTGCAAACTGTGCGAGGCGATCTGCCCGGCACAGGCGATCACCATTGAAGCCGGCCCGCGCCGCAACGATGGTACCCGCCGCACGGTGCGCTACGACATCGATATGGTGAAATGCATCTATTGCGGTTTCTGTCAGGAAGCTTGTCCGGTGGATGCCATCGTCGAGGGACCGAATTTCGAGTTCGCCACCGAGACGAGGGAAGAGCTGTATTACGACAAGGACAAGTTGTTGGAAAACGGGGCGCGCTGGGAACGCGAACTGGCCAGGAATATTGCAATCGACGCGCCTTATCGCTGAGGCGCGCGATTAGCTTTTGAATGTTTTCACAGCCCATGGACGGGCTGTGGGGGAAGCGCTAAGAGGGCGCAATATCGCGGGCGGACCGGGGTCGGTTTCGTCTAATGAGTCTGCCGAAAGGCGGGGAAATTAAGGGGAAGCAGCCTTTTTGAGGCACTTCTTCGCATGACTGGAAAGAGCATAACGCTATGAGCGTCATTGCCCTGTTTTTTTATCTGTTCGCGACCATCACGGTGGCGTCTGCATTTATGGTGATTGCCGCGCGCAATCCGGTTCATTCCGTGCTGTTTCTGATCCTGGCATTCTTCAATGCGTCGGGTCTGTTCATGCTGATGGGGGCAGAATTTCTCGCTCTCATCCTGATCGTCGTCTATGTCGGCGCGGTCGCGGTCCTTTTCCTGTTTGTTGTGATGATGCTGGATGTCGATTTCGCAGAGCTGCGGGAAGGCTTCCTGCAATATCTGCCGATCGGCGGCATTATCGCAGCCATTATGGCCATCGAGCTTGTTCTGGTGCTCGGTTCCTATTCGCTGGATGCCGAAACGGCCCGGGTTGCCGTGCAGCCGATCCCGGACATGGCCGAGACATCGAACATCAAGGCTTTGGGTGATCTGCTTTACACCCGCTACATCTTCTTCTTCCAGTTGGCTGGCATGGTTCTGCTGGTCGCGATGGTGGGTGCCATCGTTCTGACCCTGAGCCATCGTCCCGACGTCAAACGCCAGAACATTGCTGATCAGGTGGCCCGCGATCCAAACGACGCGGTGACCTTGCGCGGTGTCAAATCAGGTGAGGGGATCTGATCATGGAAATTGGATTGAGCCATTATCTGACCGTCGGTGCCATCCTGTTCACGCTGGGCGTGTTCGGCATCTTCATCAACCGCAAGAACGTCATCGTCATCCTGATGTCGGTGGAACTGATCCTGCTGGCGGTGAACATCAATTTCCTGGCTTTCAGCCAGGCCAATGGTGACCTGATGGGGCAGATCTTTGCCCTGTTTGTCCTCACTGTAGCGGCGGCTGAGGCTGCCATCGGACTTGCCATACTCGTTGTCTTCTTCCGAAACCGTGGATCGATCGCGGTTGAGGACGTCAATGTGATGAAAGGGTAAGCGCCACCGCGCGGATAGATATCATGCTTCATCTCATCGTCTTCCTCCCACTCCTTGGCTTCCTGATCGCCGGCCTTTTCGGCAAGCAGATCGGCGACAAGGCGTCAGAATATGTCACCTCCGGGTTCCTGGTGATCGCCGCGCTGTTGAGCTGGGTGAATTTCACCGGGTTCTGGCTCGGTGGTGCCGAGCCGTTCACCGTCCAGGTCTTCAACTGGATGACCATTGGCAACTTTGCAGTCGATTGGGCTTTCCGGGTTGATACGCTGACCGCGGTCATGCTGATCGTCGTCAACACCGTGTCGGCGCTCGTGCACATCTACTCAATCGGCTACATGCACCACGATCCGCATCGCCCACGCTTCTTTGCCTATCTGTCGCTGTTCACCTTCGCCATGTTGATGCTGGTGACCTCCGACAACCTGATCCAGATGTTCTTCGGCTGGGAAGGTGTTGGTCTGGCGTCCTATCTGCTGATCGGTTTCTGGTTCAAGAAGCCGTCCGCCAATGCTGCGGCGATCAAGGCCTTTGTGGTCAACAGGGTCGGCGATTTCGGCTTTGCGCTGGGTATTTTCGGCGTGTTTGTCATGTTCGACAGCGTCAATTTCGACGTGATCTTTGCTAATGCCGGATCCTTTGCCGCCGATGGTGGCGAGGCCCAGTCACGCATCATCATGTCGTTCCTCGGCTACGATCTGGCCCGTGACAGCGCCCTGACCATCATCTGTCTGCTGCTGTTCATGGGCGCGATGGGCAAGTCGGCGCAGTTCCTGCTGCACACCTGGCTGCCTGATGCGATGGAAGGCCCAACACCGGTGTCGGCGCTCATTCACGCGGCGACCATGGTGACCGCAGGAGTCTTCCTCGTTGCCCGCATGTCGCCAATCTTCGAACTGTCGCACACGGCTTTGACCGTGGTGACGTTGTTCGGTGCCACTACCGCATTCTTTGCGGCAACCGTGGGGCTTGTGCAGAACGACATCAAGCGCGTCATCGCTTATTCAACCTGCTCGCAGCTTGGCTATATGTTCGCTGCACTCGGTGTCGGTGCCTATGGCGCCGGTATCTTCCATCTGTTCACCCACGCCTTCTTCAAGGCGCTGTTGTTCCTTGGTGCGGGGGCGGTCATCCATGCCGTGTCCGACGAGCAGGACATGCGCAAGATGGGCGGACTGCGTAAACACATTCCATACACCTACTGGATGATGATCATCGGTACGGTGGCGCTTACAGGTCTTGGTATTCCAGGTACCGTCATTGGCACGGCCGGGTTCTTCTCCAAAGATGCGATCATCGAAAGCCTCTATGTCGGACAGAACTATTTCGCCGGTTACGCCTTCTGGATGACTGTTGTGGCTGCGCTGTTCACAAGCTTCTATTCCTGGCGCCTGATTTTCATGACCTTCCACGGCAAACCGCGTGCGTCCGCCGACGTCATGAGCCATGTGCATGAGAGCCCCAACGTGATGTTGGTGCCGCTCTACATCCTGGCCGCAGGCGCATTGTTTGCAGGCGTGGTGTTCTACACCCAGTTCATTGGTGCCCACCATGAGCCCGGAGCCTTGGATCCTCACTATACGGACTTCTGGCAGCAGGCGCTGTTCTTGGGGGCGGACAACAAGATCCTTGAGAACTTCCACAATGTGCCGAAGCTGGTGAAATGGTCGCCGTTCATCATGATGGCGCTGGGTTTTGTCACCGCATGGTGGTTCTACATCAAGTCGCCTGACATGCCCGGTGAGCTGGCCCGCCAGCATCCTGGCCTGTACAAGTTCCTGCTCAACAAATGGTACTTCGACGAAATCTACGACTTCATCTTCGTACGTCCTGCCATGCGTATCGGCCACTTCTTCTGGAAGAAGGGCGATGGCGCAACGATTGACGGCCTTGGTCCGGACGGGATATCCGCCCGCGTTCTTGATGTCACCAAAGGCGTCGTCAAACTGCAGTCAGGCTACCTGTACCACTACGCCTTCGCCATGCTGATCGGTGCTGCGCTGTTGATCACCTATATGATGTTCCCGGGAGCTCGCTAGTCGTGACCGATCTGCCCATTCTTTCTATCGTCACTTTCCTGCCGCTGGTCGGTGCGCTGATCACTTTCCTGATTTGGGAAGACAGTGAGGTTGCCCGTCGCAACGTGCGCTATGTGGCGCTGTTCACAACGGTCGTCACCTTCCTGGTGTCGCTTGCCATCTGGATCAATTTCGACAATTCCCGTTCGGACTTCCAACTCGTTGAAAAGGTTGAGTGGATCGAGCAGGGGGGCATCAGCTACCATCTCGGTGTCGACGGCATTTCGATGTTGTTCGTGATCCTGACCACCTTCCTGATGCCGTTCTGTATCCTGGCGAGCTGGGAAAGCGTCCAGAAGCGGGTGCGCGAATATATGATCGCGTTCCTTATTCTGGAAACGCTGATGATCGGCGTCTTCTGCGCGCTCGACATCGTGCTGTTCTACGTCTTCTTTGAAGCCGGCCTGATCCCAATGTTCCTGATTATCGGGGTTTGGGGTGGCGCACGCCGCGTCTATGCCAGCCTGAAGTTCTTCCTCTATACGCTGCTCGGCTCGGTGCTGATGCTGCTGGCCATCATGGCTATGTACTGGCAGTCCGGAACAACAGACATTCCAACGCTGCTGGCCTATGACTTCCCGGTCAGCATGCAGACCTGGCTGTGGTTGGCCTTCTTCGCATCCTTTGCCGTGAAAATGCCGATGTGGCCTGTGCATACCTGGCTGCCGGACGCTCACGTGGAAGCGCCAACAGCGGGCTCGGTCATTCTGGCGGCAATCCTGTTGAAGATGGGCGGATACGGCTTCCTGCGCTTCTCTTTGCCGATGTTCCCACTGGCCAGCGCCGATCTGCAAAACTTCGTGTTTGTTCTGTCGGTCATTGCGATCATTTACACATCGCTGGTCGCGCTGATGCAGGAAGATATCAAAAAGCTGATCGCCTATTCATCGGTTGCTCATATGGGCTACGTGACGATGGGCATCTTCACCGCCAATGCCCACGGTATTCAGGGCGGCATCTTCCAGATGCTGGCGCATGGCCTCGTGTCCGGCGCCCTCTTCCTCTGCGTCGGCGTTGTCTATGACCGCATGCATACGCGCGACATTGCCGCCTATGGTGGCCTCGTCAACAACATGCCGAAATACGCCGTCGCCTTCCTGATCTTCACGATGGCGAATGTGGGCCTGCCGGGAACGGCCGGTTTTGTCGGGGAATTCCTGACATTGCTTGGTGCTTTCCAGACCAACACCTGGGTCGCCTTCTTCGCTACAACCGGTGTAATCCTGTCAGCGGCCTATGCGCTGTGGCTGTATCGCCGCGTGGTGTTCGGTACGCTGGACAAGGAAGCTTTGAAGTCGATGCTGGATTTGAGCACGCGCGAGAAATGGATCCTGTATCCATTGATCGTTCTGGTCATCTATTTCGGCGTCAATCCAGGACCGGTCTTCGATGTCACACAGGCTTCGGTCGACAATTTGATCAACAATTACCAGGCCGCACTTGATAGTGCCGCGCAGGCTGTTCAGTCGGCGCAGGCGACGGGCAACTAGGGACGGCGCACAATGGAATTTGCTATGGATATCCCAAACCTGGCTCTCGCAACGCCTGAATTGATGCTCGGCATCGGCGCTATGGTGCTGTTGATGGTCGGCGTGTTCATGGGTGAGACATCGACCCGGATCGTTACCGGTCTGTCGGTTGCGCTCATCGTGCTGGCTGGCATTTGGCTGATCTGGTCACCGGCTGGAGGCGAAGCCTTCCACGGGGCTTTCGTGATGGACCCGTTTGCGCGGTTGATGAAAATTCTGGTGCTGATCGGTTCCGGCGTGGCGATCGCCATGTCTGTGGGCTTTGCCCGCCTGGAGAATTTTGATCGCTTCGAATATCCCATTCTGGTGGTGCTGGCGACGCTCGGCATGCTGTTGATGGTATCCGCCAACGATCTGATCGCGCTGTATCTGGGTCTCGAACTACAGGCGCTGTCGCTTTATGTCGTTGCTGCGATCAACCGCGACTCCCTGCGTTCCACGGAAGCCGGTCTGAAGTATTTCGTTCTGGGAGCGCTGTCTTCGGGCATGCTGCTCTATGGTGCATCTTTGGTCTACGGTTTCACCGGCCATACAGGTTTTGACGGCATCGCCGCAGCCATGGCCGGCGAGCGTTCTCTGGGTCTGATTTTTGGCATCGTCTTCGTCCTGGCCGGTATTGCGTTCAAGATTTCCGCTGTGCCATTCCACATGTGGACGCCAGACGTTTATGAAGGCGCACCAACGCCAGTCACAGCGTTCTTTGCCGCCGCACCAAAAATCGCCGCTATGGCGATGCTGATCCGCGTGGTGCAGGGCGCCTTTGAACCCGCCACCACCGATTGGCGTCAGATCATCACCTTCCTGGCAATTGCCTCGATGGGTCTGGGTGCCTTCGCCGCGATTGGTCAGACCAACATCAAGCGCCTGATGGCTTATTCGTCGATCGGCCATATGGGCTTTGCCCTGGTGGGGCTCGCTGCCGGATCGGAAGAGGGCGTCTCCGGCGTTGTGCTGTATCTGATCATCTACATGGCGATGACGCTGGGCACCTTTGCCTGCATCCTGGCGATGCGTCGCACGGACGGCATGGTGGAGAACATCTCAGACCTGGCTGGCCTGTCACGGACAAATCCGATGCTGGCCCTGGTGCTAACGGCGTTCATGTTCTCGCTGGCGGGCATTCCGCCACTGGCGGGCTTCTGGGCCAAGTACTTCGTCTTCCTCGCTGCCATTCAGGCTGAGCTCTACATCCTGTCGGTGCTGGGCGTGATCGCCTCGGTGATCGGTGCCTTCTACTACCTGCGGGTTGTGAAGGTGATGTGGTTCGACGAGCCGGAACAAGGCTTTGTTGCGATGGCGTCGGAGCTGAAGGTTGTATTGGTCGTCACCGGCGTGTTCACGATCTTCTACGTGGTGATTGCCGGTCCGATGTCGATCATGGCAACCGCAGCGGCCCGCACCTTCTTCAGCTAATTGTCTGCATTGCATCGCGACGGTGACATGCGCTCCATCGAGGGACTGACCGGCTGGCGCCATCTGGCGCTGGGCGATGTTGGCTCAACCAATGCCGTTGCGTTGGAGCAGGCAGTGGGTGGCGACCCGGGTCAGTTGTGGATCACTGCCGAAAGCCAGAGTGCCGGACGGGCACGCCGTGGCCGCTCCTGGGTGTCCGAACCGGGCAATCTCTACGCGTCGTTGCTGTTGCTGGACCCGGCGCCTCAGGACAAATTGGCGACCTTGCCTCTGGTGATTTCCCTGGCGCTGCATCTGGCGCTTGTTGAGGCGCGTCCTGAACTGGGCGCGCGTTTGAAGATCAAGTGGCCCAATGATCTGTTGCTGGACGGCAAGAAGCTTTCGGGCATTCTGTTGGAAGCGCAGCCGGATGGGCATGGGCGTCTCGCCGTGATCATTGGCTGCGGCATCAACTGCCAGCATTTTCCGGACAATCCGCTGTATCCTGCAACATCACTGGCCGCCAGCGGGATTGCTTTGGAGCCGGCGGAACTGTTCAGTCATCTGGCCCGTGAAATGGCGCGCACATTGCGCATCTGGGCCGAGGGGCAGGGCATAGCGATCATCCGCCGTGACTGGCTCGACCGCTGTCACGGCATTGGTCAGGAGATCGTGGCGCGGTTTCCAGACCGTGAGATTTCGGGCAAGTTTGTTGATCTGGACGACAATGGGCTGCTCCTGTTGTGCGACAATAAGGGGCAAATACACACCATATCGGCGGCTGATATATTTTTTGGCAATTAAGATGCAATGGGTGCATAAGGGCGAATGACACAGAAAAAGAACAGCGAAGACCTGGTCTTCCTGCCCCTTGGCGGCGTTGGCGAAATCGGCATGAACTTCGCGCTTTACGGCTATGGCCCGGCGCGCAACCGGCGCTGGATCATTGTCGATGTGGGTGTCACCTTTCCCGGCGACGATCTGCCGGGCGCGGATCTGATCCTGCCCAATATCGATTTCATCACCGAGCGTGTCGATCAGTTGGACGGCATCATCATCACCCATGCCCATGAGGACCACTATGGGGCTTTGATGGCGCTGTGGCCGCTGTTGCGCGTGCCGGTCTATTGCACGGCCTTCACCGCCGGCATGTTGGAAGCCAAGGTTCAGTCCGAACCTGGCGTGAAGAAAATACCGGTCACCGTATTCGAAGCCGGACAGCCCTTCAAAGTGGGACCGTTCGAGATTGAAGGCGTGCATGTGACCCACTCGATCCCTGAGCCGGTGTCGCTGATGATCCGCACGCCGTTGGGCAATTGCATCCATACTGGGGACTGGAAACTCGATCACGAGCCAACACTGGGCCATCAGACGGATGAAGCCCATTTCCGTCGCTTGGGGGAAGAGGGTGTGCTGGCGCTGATCTGTGATTCCACCAATGCCATGCGCGAAGGGGTCAGCCCCAGCGAAGAGGACGTGTCGGAAAGCCTGGCCAACATCATCAAGGAAGCGCCAGGGCGGGTTCTGGTCACCACTTTCTCGTCCAATGTTGGCCGCATACGCTCAATTGCACTGGCGGCAGAGCAGGTGGGTCGCCGGGTGATGATATTGGGACGTTCCATGCTGCGGGTCTGCGAAGTGTCGCGTGACCTTGGTTATCTGGATGGCATCGCGCCTTTCCTCTCCGAAGACGAGTTCCAATCGGTGCCGCGCCGCGAACTGGTGGTGATTTGCACCGGTTCGCAGGGTGAGACCCGCGCGGCTCTGGGCAAGATGTCCCGCGACGAGCATCGCAACGCTTCCCTGGCGCCCGGTGATAAAGTGATTTTCTCCTCTCGTTCGATTCCCGGCAATGAGCGGGAGATCATCAATATCCAGAACGCCCTGATCGATCTCGGTGTCGACGTGATCGAAGACGGTGCACAATTGGTGCATGTCTCAGGCCATCCGCGGCGCAATGAATTGAAGCAGATGTATGAATGGACCCAGCCGACCATCGGCGTGCCGGTTCATGGCGAAGCCCAGCATCTGACG
Organism: Rhizobiaceae bacterium; assembly: GCA_013214695.1. Taxonomy (GTDB): domain Bacteria; phylum Pseudomonadota; class Alphaproteobacteria; order Rhizobiales; family Rhizobiaceae; genus Pseudahrensia. The sequence continues at coordinate 21,648 of JABSRX010000018.1, forward strand.
GCCCATGCGGGTTTGATGGGCGAGTGCGGCATTGCCGATGTGGCACCGATCCGCAATGGCGACATGCTACGCTTGGCGCCTGGGCCGGCCGAAGTCATTACCCAGATCGAGGCAGGTCGCGTTTACAAGGACGGGCGCATCATTGGCAACGAGGATTCAACCGGCATCAAGCGGCGCCGCATTCTGTCCTGGGTCGGACATATCGTCATGTCGCTGGTGATCGACAAGGACGGCGATTTGCTCGCCGATCCTGATATTGTTTGTGAAGGCCTGCCGCGTATGGTGGATGAGCATGACACGTTTGAAGACGTGCTGTTCGACGCCGGTGTCAGCGCCTTTGAAAATATCCCGCCGAAGCGTCGCAAGGACCCGGGCCGCATTGAACAGGCGGTGGAGCGGGCGCTGCGTGCTGAAGCCCGCGAAATCTGGGGCAAGAAGCCCATTATCAACGTTTTTGTTCAGAAGGTTTGACCGATGATTGGACGATTGAATCATGTTGCCATTGCTGTGCCGGACCTGGCGGCCGCGACGGCGCTTTACCGCGATGGATTGGGGGCCAATGTCTCCGAGCCCCAGGCCCTGCCGGAGCACGGTGTGACGGTGGTGTTCGTTGAGCTGCCCAACACCAAGGTGGAATTGCTGGAACCGCTCGGCGCGGACTCGCCGATCGGCAAGTTCCTGGAAAGCAATGCGTCAGGCGGTATGCACCACATCTGCTACGAGGTGGATGATATCATTGCCGCCCGCGATCATCTGTCTGCCCAGGGGGCACGGGTGCTGGGAACCGGCGAACCCAAAATCGGTGCCCATGGCAAGCCGGTGCTGTTCCTGCATCCAAAAGACTTCAATGGCACACTTGTTGAACTGGAGCAGGTCTGACCATGGGGTGGGGCACAGGCATAGCGATTTATTTCATCATCTGGTGGCTGGTTTTGTTTGTCTCGCTGCCGTTTCGCATGAAGCCGCAGTTTGAGGAAGGTGATGTGGTAGAAGGAACGGAAGCTGCCGCACCTGCCGATCCGCAGCTGATGAAACGGATGATCTGGAACACCATACTCAGCGGTGTTGTGTTCTTCATCTACTGGTTCGTCGTCTATTATCTCGGCATCGGCGTTCACACCTTCCCGGAGATCATTCCGATCCGTACTTACGAGGGCTGAACGCAATTTTTTAACGGCTCTGTGCTGTCATCAGCGAACTGGAGGAATTGCCATGTTCGCTTTTGAATTGCTGTTGTCGCCTGCCGGACGCATGAAACGGCTGAATTATGTGCTGCTGAGCGGCTTCATCGGCGCGATGAATTTCGGCTTGCTGGCGCTCGTTGGCCTGCAAAGCGGTGCATCGCCGTTGGAAATTCTCGAGGGTGGCCCGCTTTTCCTGTTTCAGGCCTCACCAGTTCTGGCGGCCGTAGCGTTGTTGGGCATCTGGATCCAGGTCTGCTTTGTGTTCAAACGCAGCCGTGATTTCAGCGGTGGAACGCTGGCGGCCTGGCTGTTTGTGGCCTTTTGGGGAGCTCCCTATCTGGCCCCTTACGTGCTGGCGCCGGGCTCAGGCTTTGGCCCCGACAGCATGCTGAAATTCGCCAGTGCCGTTCCGGCCGCAATTGTCGGACTGGTCCTGTTCTTTGCCGATTCCAAGGACGATACGCTGGTCGCCAAGGCGAGCGGCGATAATGACCAGGGCTCGGTCGGTTTCGGTGATCTGGATGAGGGCACCGATCTTGTTGCACGGGCAGCCGCTTTGCGTGCTGTGGAGACGCCACCACCGCTGCAGGCGGACATCAACAGCGCTTCGACCCAAACAGCGCCCACCGGGCGGCCTGCGCAGACAGGGTTCGGGCGCCGCAAGAGCTTTGCCAACTAGAGCCAAGACAGCTTGCGATCTGGGTTAGGCTTGGCTTAGAAACCCTCATGAGCATTGTTGTGTTTGATTCTGGCATTGGTGGACTTTCGGTCCTGCGCGAAGCGCGGGTGCTGATGCCTGAACACCGCTTTGTCTATGTCGCCGATGACGCGTCGTTCCCTATCGGTGGCTGGGAAGAGGGGGCTTTGATCAAACGGCTGATGGCTGTGTTCGAGGATTTGGTTGAACGCTACGAACCCTCGATGATCATTGTCGCCTGCAACACGGCCTCAACCATTATCCTGCCGCATCTGCGCGAGCGATTTGATTTTCCCATTGTCGGGACCGTTCCGGCGATCAAGCCGGCAGCGGAGAAGACGGCATCCGGTCAAATCTCGGTGCTCGCCACACCCGGCACTGTGCAGCGAGACTACACGCGGGCGCTGGTCAGCGAATTTGCCAGCCATGTGAATGTCCGCCTCGTTGGTGCGGAGAACCTCGCTGAGCTGGCCGAGGAGTTCATGCTGACCGGCATTGTCGACGATGAGGCCGTCGCCCGGGAAGTCAGCGAGTGCTTCACCGATCGCCTGGGCGCCCGTACCGATGTGGTTGTGCTGGCCTGCACCCACTATCCGTTTTTGACCAATGTTTTCCGCCGACTGGCACCGTGGCCAGTGGATTGGCTCAACCCGGCTGAATCGATTGCCCGCCATGCGCAAAGCCTGTTGCCACCGCGCGGAGAGATTTTGGACGTTCAGGATGTGGCGGAATTTACCAAAGGCCGCCCGAGAGCCGAAATGTTGCGCCTGATGTCCGGTTTTGGCCTGAAAGTCGTTTGACACTCAGCCCGACTTGCCCTAATTGATCCCAGCGCCGACGGGAAACCGTTGGCGCGTTTTACGTATCCCGTGGATCTTGATCGCAAAGCGTGCGCGCAAGATCCTGTCATCCGGTTCAAAGTGCCGGGAGAGGAGGGTGCGTTTTCTCTTGCCTGCGGATGGTCTGCGGGCAGTTCTATGTGAGGAAATGCTATGAGCAAGCGCCAATCAGCAAAATACAAAATTGATCGCCGCATGGGCGAAAACATCTGGGGCCGTCCGAAGTCTCCAGTCAACCGTCGTGAATATGGCCCAGGCCAGCACGGTCAGGGCCGCAAGGGCAAACTGTCCGACTTTGGTGTGCAGCTGCGCGCCAAGCAGAAGCTGAAAGGCTACTACGGCAACATCTCGGAAAAACAGTTCCGCAAGATCTACGACCAGGCTTCGTCCATGAAGGGCGATACGTCCGAAAACCTGATCGGCCTGCTGGAGCGCCGTCTTGACGCCATCGTTTACCGCGCCAAGTTCGTGCCAACCGTTTTTGCGGCTCGTCAGTTCATCAACCACGGCCACGTCAAGGTCAACGGCGTGCGCGTCAACATCCCGTCCTACCGCTGTAAGCCAGGCGACGTGATCGAGATCCGCGAAAAGTCCAAGCAGCTGGCCATCGTTCTGGAAGCTGTTCAACTGGCCGAGCGCGATGTTCCTGAATACATCACTGCCGACCACAGCAAAATGACAGCGACTTTCGTTTCCGTACCGGCCTTTGGCGATGTGCCATATCCGGTCGTGATGGAACCGAACCTGACGGTGGAATTCTATTCCCGCTAAGGCTCTGTCCCTTTACGTTTTTCAAAAAGGCTGCTCGAATGGGCGGCCTTTTTTATTGGAGCTGACCGATGTCATTGGCTGAAGCACATGAAGAACCCAGGGTTGACGATTGCCACGCGATGTTTCGCGCTGCGCCGTCGGGCTTGGAATTCAACAAGCTGCGCAAGCGTCTGATACGCCATACACGTGAAGCGCTGGAAGCCTATGGCATGGTAACGCCCAAGGCGGACGGGTCGCGCCCCAAATGGCTGATTGGCCTGTCGGGAGGCAAGGACAGCTATGGCCTGATGGCGCTGCTGCTGGATTTGAAATGGCGCGGTCTGCTGGATGTCGACCTGTTGGCCTGTAACCTGGATCAGGGGCAGCCGAATTTTCCAAAGCACATCCTGCCGGAATGGCTAGACAGGCATGGCATCGACCACCGCATCGAATACCGTGACACCTATTCCATCGTTACGGAAAAGGTGCCTGAAGGGGCGACCTATTGCGCCCTGTGCTCGCGCTTGCGGCGGGGCAATCTCTACCGCATTGCCCGCGAAGAGGGGTGTGATGCCCTGGTGCTGGGGCACCATCGCGAAGATATTCTGGAGACCTTCTTCATGAATCTCTTCCACGGCGGCAAGCTTGCCGCCATGCCGCCGAAACTGCTCAACGACGAAAAAGACCTGCTGGTTTTGCGGCCATTGGCCTTCTGCGCCGAAGATGATCTGGAAAAATTCGCAACCGCCATGCAGTTTCCGATCATTCCTTGCGACCTTTGCGGTTCCCAGGACGGATTGCAGCGCAATGCGATGAAGAAAATGATCGCCGACATCGAAACCCGCATGCCGGGGCGCAAGGATACGATGATCCGGGCGCTGGGCAACGCCAATCCAAGCCATCTGCTGGATGCGCAGATCTTCGACTTTAAGGCGCTGCGGCCATGAACCAGGCGGTCCGGCAAAACGATGGACATGCACCGGTTTGCGACGTTGATTTCTACAGTGACCAGACGATCGCTGATCCAGTCTCTGCCTATCATCGAATGCTCGGCGAAGATGTCGAGGTCAACGGCGTCAAAATAGCAACCGGCACGCGGGTGCTGATGGTGTTGGGGGCCGCCAATCGCGATGCGGCACGGTTGGAAATGACCTGTCTGTTTGAAAGCCTGGCCAAGCGGGTCAAACGCTTTGAACTGGCGGGCCCGATCGTCCCGGCTATCAATGCCAGCATTTATTCGATGGCCCGCGTGCCGCTGAGAGCTTTGAGTTAAAGAGCAACAATATGTTTGCCTAGGCCATTCCCCTAAGTGGATGGAAGCGCTTGGTTTGTGCCGAAGATTGCTGCCGACTTAACGTTGTCAGTGCTCTAACTCATTGCAAGAATATTAGAAAAAATCCATTATTTTCAATTTATTAAAGGTGGTTGACTGCTGCCGAACCTTCCGCAACTATTCCGTCGCCGCTATCTTTTTACGGAGACTTGGAATTATGCGAACCTTTATGATGGTACTGGTTTCTTTGTTCCTCGGCACTGCGGCAGTAGCGCAGGGAGGAGCGAACTTTGCTGATCCTGGTATCAGCATCAATGACCTTGGAGGCGGCGTCGTCATCTTTACTGCTTCGGGCAATGGACGAAATACGCCAAACGATCCTAGCCTCAAGTGGCCTGACGGCAAGCCCCCCAAAGACCCCGTTCCGCCCAAAAAGCGTGACAAGCGCAAACGTGGAAAAGGTGCCGGTTAGGGCAAATGACCCGGTGATACGAGTGGCACTGCGAAAGTGGTGCCCTCGTTATCAGCGCGGTCCCGCTGCTCTCGCTGCCCCTGACGTGTCGTGTCGGCAACGGGTTGGGTGTTGGTTGTCGATTTAAACGCCTATCAGGCGTTGCCCTTTTCCTCGCGCAGGGGATCAACGGCACGCCATATGAACTGCATGAAGGGCAGGGCCTGTTGGCCGAAACTTTCGATCTCGTCCAGCAGCGCCGCAGAGTGAATGAGTTTTTCGTCCAGCTTCTTCTGCACGATGAAGCTCTTGTGTTTCAGCCAAAACAGCATTTCCGCATCTTCAATATGTTTGAAGCCTAGCGGCGTGCGGCTGACCATGTCGTCTTCACCGATGCCGATGCCCGCCTTGTCCAGATCAGCGGCCAGTTTCGAGAACTCATCGTAGCGTTCGACCATTTGCTCCCGCATCGCCTTCAGGATCGGACCGGGCGGAAACCACAGGCCGGAGGCGAGAAAGCAATTGCCCGGCTCAAAATGCATATAGAGCCCGCTGATGTCTTTCTTGGTGCCGGTGCGGGTGAGAACGCCGCTCACCCGTGTGTTGTAGGGGCTCTTGTCCTTGGAAAAACGGATATCCCGGTTGATGCGAAACAGGGAGGTCTTGCGTTCTCCGCGCAGTGGAATGCCCGCCTTTTCCATGCGCTCATTGGCGCTTTCCAGCAGGGCGACAAACGGATTGAACAGCTCGCTGTCATAGATCGCGCGATTTTCCTGAAACCACTCACGGCTTTGGTGAAAGCCCAGAGCCTTCAGGAACGGCAGAGCCTGTTTGCCAAATCCTATAAATCCGTCGCTCATTGTCTGCTCCTACGAAAAAGGGCGCGATCATCTCGCGCCCTTCAGATTAGTCAGATTTTGATTGGCTTGGAAGCGGTCAGGCTGTTGCCTTACCGGCCATGGCGATGCCTTTTTCTTCCAGCAGCGTTTTCAATTCGCCCGACTGGAACATTTCGCGGGTGATATCGCATCCGCCGATGAACTCGCCTTTGACATAAATCTGCGGAACGGTTGGCCAATTGGTGTAGTCCTTGACGCCCTGGCGCAGGTCGTCGTCAGCCAGTACGTTGACGCCTTTCCACTCAACGCCCAGGTAATCCATGATCTGGGCCACCTGTCCGGAAAAACCGCACTGCGGGAAGGCTGGTGTGCCCTTCATGAAAACAAGCACATCGTTTGTCTTCACTTCGTTGTCGATAAAATCGTTCATGCTCATATTCATGCATCCTTGCTCAGGTCGGGTTCAAGGTCCGACGGGTTGACTGCTATTTAGGCCTGATTGCGGGAAATTTCCAGTATTGTTGGTGTCGGCTTGATGCCTCACCCACTCAATGGCGATCAATTTTCTTGTTGGTCTGATCCTTTTCCCGCTTCTTGAGGACCGGAAAGCCCGGTGTCATGGGCGTTTCCCCCTGCATGACGACATCGTAATCCTGTTCCGGTTTCCAGCGGTAACCGTTGGGATTGCGTTTTTGGGCGATCTTGCCGCGCACCACGTAGATGCACATGGCGACAACGAGGAGGCCAATAAGCATCAGGGATGTGTAGAAGATTTCGTCAGACATGGCCCTTGAAGGGGTAGGGGGTTAAGCGGGGTCTGGCGCGCTGGTTTGCAGGGCCAGGGCGTGCAATTCACCACCCATCTTACCTTTCAGGGCAGAATAGACAATCTGGTGCTGTTGAACGCGCGATTTGCCGATGAACTGCTCAGACACGACCTCGGCGGCGTAGTGGTCGCCATCGCCGGCCAGATCCCGAATGGTCACCTGCGCATCAGGCAGCGCCTCTTTGATCATCATTTCCAGATCGGCTGCATCCATTGCCATGTTCGTTTACTCCGCTGCTTCTGCCAGCGCGGTTTGACCCATGAAATCGGGGAACCACGACTCGTGAACAGTTTTCACTTCTTCTACAGATATGTCTATCAGATCGTTGATAATCAAGTTGTTCCCGCCAACTGTGCCAATTCGCGCAAAGGAAACGCCGGCGCCTTCGCAATTGGCGGCAAACATGTCGGCCCATTCCTCTTTGACGGTCATCACATAGCGCGCCTGGTCCTCCCCAAACAGGGCGGCGTGGGGATAGGTGATGTCAATGGTGCAGTCCATGCCTGTGCCAGATGCCATGCACATTTCAGCCAGCGCCACGGCCAGACCGCCGTCGGAGATGTCGTGGCAGGAAGAGGCGTAGTCGGAGCGGATGGCAGCCAGAACGAACTCGCCGCGCGCCTTCTCCATCAACAGGTCGACGACCGGGGCAGGGCCGGTTTCTTCGCCGAGAATTTCGCGTTGGTAGATGGAACGGGCCAAATGGGTGCCTTCAGTGCCGATCAGGAAGACCGCATCGCCGGTTTCAGCCGATCCGATCCGCGTCATGCGCTCCTGTTCTTCGATCAGGCCGACGCCACCGATCGTTGGGGTCGGCAAGATCGCTTCACCATTGGTCTCATTGTAGAGCGACACATTGCCAGAAACGATGGGCATGGAGAGCGCTGAACATGCCTCGCCAATGCCGCGAATGGCGGCCACCAACTGTCCCATGATTTCCGGCTTTTCCGGATTGCCGAAATTGAGGTTGTCCGTTGCGGCCAGTGGTTCTGCGCCCGTGGCGATCAGATTGCGGTAGCACTCGGCCACTGCCTGTTTGCCGCCTTCAAACGGGTCGGCTTCGACATAGCGTGGTGTCACATCAGAGGAAAAGGCGAGGGCCTTGCTGGGATGGCCTTCGACGCGCACCACACCGGCATCGCCGCCGGGCAATTGCAGCGAATTGCCCTGAATGAGCGTGTCATACTGCTCCCAGACCCAGCGGCGCGAGCTGAGGTCCGGCGAGCCGATCAATTTCAGCAGGGCTATGTTGTAGTCATGGGGCGGGGCGAAAAGGTGCGGCTCCTGCGGCGAATGGGTGCCGGGCTCAACCCAAGGACGGTCATATTCAGGTGCCTCATCTCCCAGCTCCTTGATGGGCAGGTTGGCCACTTCCTCGCCCTGATGATGAATGGAAAACCGCAGATCATCCGTGGTTTCACCGACAATTGCGAAGTCGAGATCCCATTTGTTGAAGATCTGCTTAGCTTCGTCTTCCTTTTCCGGACGCAGCACCATCAGCATGCGTTCCTGGCTTTCCGACAGCATCATTTCATAGGCTGTCATGTTTTCTTCGCGCACCGGCACGTCGTCGAGGTTGAGTCGAATGCCGAGGTCGCCCTTGGCGCCCATTTCAACGGCAGAACAGGTGAGACCGGCGGCGCCCATGTCCTGGATGGCAATGACCGCGCCGCTGGCCATCAATTCCAGACAGGCTTCCAGCAAGCATTTTTCGGTGAACGGGTCGCCGACCTGGACAGTTGGGCGCTTCTCGTCGATGGAATCATCAAATTCGGCCGACGCCATGGTCGCACCGCCGACGCCGTCGCGACCGGTCTTGGCACCGAGATAGACGACGGGCAATCCAACGCCTTCGGCCTTGGAAATGTAGATGGCATCGCGTTTTGCCAGTCCGGCAGCGAAAGCGTTGACCAGAATGTTGCCGTTGTAGCGCGGATGAAAATTCACTTCGCCACCGACGGTTGGCACCCCAAAGGAATTGCCGTAGCCGCCAACGCCCGACACAACGCCCGACACCAGGTGGCGGGTCTTTGGATGATCCGGTTCGCCGAAGCGCAAAGCATTCATGGCAGCGATCGGTCGCGCGCCCATGGTAAAGACGTCGCGCAAAATGCCGCCGACACCGGTGGCAGCGCCCTGATAGGGCTCGATAAACGACGGGTGGTTGTGGCTTTCCATCTTGAACACGACGACGTCGTCATCGCCGATATCGACGACGCCGGCATTTTCACCTGGACCATAGACAACGCGCGGTCCGTCGGTTGGCAAAGTCTTCAGCCATTTCTTGGAGGATTTGTAGGAACAGTGTTCGTTCCACATGGCCGACCAGATGCCCAGTTCAGTGAAAGTTGGTTCGCGTCCGGTCAGTTCGAGAATATGGGCATATTCTTCTTCATTGATTCCGTGGCTGGAGATCAGATCTGGCGTGATTGGCACGGTGTTGTTGACGGTCATGGTCAGCGGCCTGTTTTCAGCAAGTGGTGGATCCGCGCGCCCAGGCACGCAGTGAAGCATCGAGTCGTGGACCGTCCGGCGTCGCCAGCAACGGTCCAAAAGTAGTGAAGTTGGTGCGTCCCTGGCTGGTTTCAGCCTGAGCGACCAGTTTGGGCAATCCACCGGGATTGTCCTTTGGCACGATTAGAATACGCGGTTTGCCCGTATGGGAATTGACCTCGGGTGCCATTGTGAAGCCCTTCAGCGCCGGGTCGACGCGGCCGCCGCCGCCGCCGCTGGCAAACCAGCAGGTCTGCACCTGTCTTGCGACATTGACCATGGTCGCCTTTGGACCGGGTCCAGGTTTGCTGGTCTGCGTGCAGGCAGTGGCAAGCAGAGTAAGGGCAGGGAGGCCGAAGATCAACAGGGTCGGTTGGCGTTGCAGCATCAGGCCGTTTCGGTCTCAAGCAGGTTCAGGGCGCCCTGAAACAGGCGCCGCCCGTCAATGCCACCATGGGCCGGTTCGATCAGATTTTCCGGATGCGGCATCATGCCAAGCACGTTGCCCGCTTCGTTGAAGATGCCGGCAATGTCGTTGATCGAACCATTGGGATTGGTGCCTTCCGCATAGCGGAACGCCACCTGACCGTTGTTTTCGATCTGCGTCAGCGTTTCGGTGTCGGCAAAATAGTTGCCGTCGTGGTGGGCGACAGGGCAGCGGATGACCTCGTCCAGGCCATAGCCTTCGGTGAACGGGTTCTTGTTGTTGGCAACTGACAGCTTGACCTCTTTGCAGACAAAGGTCAGCCGGTTGTTGCGCATCAGCGCGCCGGGCAGCAGGCCAGCTTCGGTGAGTGTCTGGAATCCATTGCAGACGCCGAGAACCCGCACGCCTTTGGCTGCGGCCTCGGCAACGGCCTTCATCACCGGTGCGCGGGCGGCGATGGCGCCAGAGCGCAGGTAGTCGCCATGGGAAAATCCGCCTGGAATGATCACCAGATCGCTGTCGGGCAGCGACGTGTCGGTATGCCAGGCAAGGGAAGGGGCGTTGCCGCTGATTTTGGTAATGGCGGCAATCATGTCGCGGTCCCGGTTGGAACCGGGAAATTGCACAATCGTGGTTCTCTGCATGGAGATCCGTGTCAGATGACGTTGTTGTTGGTGTTGGGGAACCCCTACCAAATCATCGACGTAATCACCAGCAAAGCAGCGGCGTTTGGCCTATAAAACAGTGGATGCAGGGCGGTTGTTGCAGGGCCGCCCCATCATCAGGATCACTTGAACGAGTCGTGGATCTCTTCGTGCATCGGGCGCCACTCCTCGTCGTGGCCTTCCACCGTGCGGCGGACCGATTTCAGCAGGTGCTTGCCCATCTTGACCAGGAATCTGCCGCCATGGCGATGCTCGCTCTCATGCAGGTAGTCACCATTGTAACGGATGCGCATTTGATCTTCGTTGAACGCCCGCTGCGAAGCAGTCGGTGCGCTGCCGATTTGAACACCGGTGGAATAATTGCCTGCCTGCGCAGCGCCCATTCCGGCCATCAAGGCAGCGGCGGCCGTGGTGGCCAGAAGTTTCGATTTCAACATGGGGTCGTCTCCCAATTCATATTGCCCGCAAACAATATGTCAGGGATGTATGCCCAAGCCCTTAGGCGAAATGGTTAAATTTCTGCAAATCGAACGCGCCAAAAAATGCGGTCAATCTGCACCCTATCAATCAAGAAAAGCGCTTGATATCAGTGGATAACAGTGCTTTCTTAAAGTATCATTCGATGGTGACGGCGTAGTCTTCGATGACCGTGTTTGCCAACAGTTTTTCGCACATGGCGTTCAGTTCTTCTTCAGCCTTTGCCTTGCTGCTGGCATCCAAAGAGATGTCAAACGTCTTGCCCTGCCGAACCTGGTGGACGCCTTCGAAGCCAAGTGATCCCAATGCACCTTCGATTGCCTTGCCCTGCGGGTCGAGAACGCCGCGCTTTAGGGTAACCCGGATTTGTGCCGTGAAGCTTGCCATTATTCCTAGTCCGATTTGACCAGCACGGGGCCTTTGCCGCGCACCGGTTCGTTTTCATTCATGATGCCGAGGCGCTTGGCCACTTCGCGGTAATTGTCGAGCAGGCCGCCGAGATCCTGCCGGAAACGGTCCTTGTCCATTTTCTCATTGGTCTGGACGTCCCACAGGCGGCAGGAATCGGGGGAAATCTCGTCGGCCACGATGATCCGCATCATGTCATTTTCAAAGAACCGGCCGCATTCGATCTTGAAGTCGACCAGTTGAATGCCGACGCCGAGGAACAGACCGGACAGGAAGTCGTTGACGCGAATCGCCAGGGCCATCATGTCGTCGATCTCCGGCGGGGAGGCCCAGCCGAAGGCCGTGATGTGCTCTTCGGAGACGATTGGATCATTGAGATCATCGTTCTTGTAGTAGAACTCAATGATCGAGCGGGGCAGGACGGTACCTTCCTCGACGCCAAGACGCTTGGACAGCGAGCCAGCCGCAATGTTGCGTACAACCAGTTCCAGCGGGATGATTTCACATTCCTTAATCAG
>JABSRX010000178.1 GCA_013214695.1 Rhizobiaceae bacterium
ATGACGCCGAAGAAGGCGAACATGCAGGCCAGCATGTGGTAACCGGTGAAGCGGAATTCGGAGTTTCTGGCCATCATCGCCATGGGACTGCCCTATTTGTCAAAATGGTCCGGCGCTTCGAAGTGTGCGCCGGCTTTGGTTTTGTCTTCCCCGCCGATGGCGAGGATGTTGAAGGAAAATGCTGTCTTGGATGCGTCGAGGCGGTCCTTGGGCACCCGGACGAACACCCGGCTGGCCTGCAGCTTGTCGGCCCGTGCCTCAATGCGCAGCGAGCGCGCTTCAGGCTCGGCAGCTCCGGCGAGCTTCAGGGTTGCCCCTTCCAGCCCTTCGATGGTCACCAGGAAGCTGCGGTTGGTGCCGGTCATGTTGAGAATCTTGATCTCATAGCCGTTTCGGATGGCGCCGTTGCTGAGAACGGTGAATACCGGATTGCGGTCATGCAAAATGTTGACCTTCAGCGTGTCGCGCACCGCCAATGCCCACAGCAATGCCACACCGATCGCCGCATAGATGGCGGCATAGAGGATGGTCCGGGGCCGCACAAAGGATCTCAGATTGGTCTGTTTAACCTTGTCGATCAAACGCCCGTTTTCACCACGCACATTCTCCGGGAAAATTTGCGAGGTGCGGCCGTTCTCAGAAACCCAGTCGCCACGACCGCTCGCCAGCTGCATGTTGGAGCCGTATTCCTCCAGCGTGGCATAGGAGATCAATCCTTTTTCCAGACCCAGCTTGTCCATCACCCCGTCGCAGGCATCAATGCACAGGGCACACGTGATGCACTCCATCTGTTGGCCATCACGGATATCGATGCCCATCGGGCAGACGGCCACGCAGGCGTTGCAGTCAACACAATCGCCGACAAACTCGCCGGCCTGGCGCCGCCGTTTGGCGTGCCGGTCGCGCGGTTCGCCGCGCCAATCGTTATAAGTAACGGTCAGCGAATGCTCGTCGAGCATCGCCGCCTGAATGCGCGGCCAGGGGCACATGTAAGTGCAGACCTGCTCGCGCATGAAGCCGCCAAAGATATAAGTCGTGGCGGTCAACACGCCGACGGTTGCATAGGCGACGAACGGGGCCTGGCCGGTGAAGAAATTGACAGCCAGCGTTGGCGCATCGGCAAAATAGAAGATCCAGGCACCACCCGTGGCAAAGCCGATCAGGATCCAGACAATGTGCTTCAGCGTTCGCTTGGTGATCTTCGACGCGCTCCAGGGCGCCGCGTCCAGCTTGATGCGGGCATTGCGGTCGCCTTCAAAATAGCGCTCGACCACCAGGTAAAGATCCACCCACACGGTTTGCGGGCAGGTATAGCCACACCAGGCGCGACCCAGTGTGGAGGTGACAAGGAAAAGTCCGATACCGGCCATGACCAACATGCCGGCGACAAAGAAAAACTCGTGCGGCCAGATTTCAATGAAGAAGAAATAGAAGCGGCGATTGGCCAGATCGACCAGCACCGCCTGATCCGGCGCATCGGCACCGCGCTCCCAGCGCAGCCAGGGCGTGAGGTAATAAATCCCCAGGGTGATGCCCATGATCCACCATTTGAAGCTGCGGAACCAACCGGTGGCGCGCTTTGGGTGAATCTTCCTGCGGGCCTCATAGAGAGACCTGTTCTCTTTCGAGTTGACCGCCTCCGCGTCGAAATTCTCGACGCGGGGCGTATCTTTGGCAGGTTTTTCCTTGGTCAGCATGGACTACTCGGCTTTCGCTTTTTCCCCGCCACCCAGGCCGTGCACATAGATGGCCAACTGTTTGACACCGGTCTCACCCAGCTTGTCGCCCCAAGGCGGCATGACACCGTGTTTGGGCTGGTGAAGCTGCGCCTTCAGATCGGCGCGGGATGTGCCGTATAGGGCAATGGCGTCGGCCAGGTTGGGGGCTCCGAATTCGCGGTCACCCTTGCCGTCCGCACCGTGGCAGGACGAGCAGTTGTCAGCGAAGATCTCGCGACCGGTGCCAGCCAATGCGGCATCGTGCTCCTGATCCGAAATTTGCAGTACAAATTCGGTCACTGCGTTGATCTCTTCCTTGTCGAGAAGTTCATCAGCGCCAAAGGACGGCATCAGCGAGTCGCGGGCATCGTCATCAACCCCGTTGCGGATACCATGCTTGATGCTGAGATAGATCGATTCCAGATCACCGCCCCACAGCCAATCGTCGTCGTTGAGGTTGGGGTAGCCGGGGCTGCCAGCAGCACCTGAGCCGTGACACTGGGTGCAGTAGACCTTGAAGATCGAGGCCCCACCCGCGGTGGCAAAACGGCTCAATTCGGCATCGGCCCGAATCGATTCCAGATCCGTTGCCGCCAGCTTTTCGACCGTTTCTGCGCGGGCTGAGCGGACGGCCGCCAGTTCTTCCTGCAGCAGGCTGCGGGTGGTTTCCCCCGACAGGCCTTCGGTTGAGGCGTTCCACAAGGGAATCGACGGATACCAGACCATATAGCCAATGGAGAAGACGATCGTCGCGTAGAACGTCCACAGCCACCAGCGGGGCAGTGGGTTGTTGAGCTCCTTGATGCCGTCCCATTCGTGGCCGGTCGTCTCGATGCCACTGGTTTGATCAATTTCTTTTTCAGACATCTTCAGCGTCCTCTTTCAGGGGGATTTGCGCCAGTTCCTCGGAAACCTTTTTGGACCCGGGACGGAAGATGAAAGCGATGACTCCGATGAACAGCAGGAACATGTAGAGCAGCCCCCAGGAGTCGGCGAATTGTCGAAAGGTTGAATAATCCATCGTCCTACCTCACCTCAGATTTTCGTTTTGCTGATAGGCCTTCAGATCAACCAGCGTGCCCAACATCTGCAGATAGGCGACAAGGGCGTCCATCTCGGTGACCTTGGCCGGATTGCCGTCAAAGTCGCGGATGCTGATCTTGGCGTAGCGTTCCTCCAGCCCCGATGTATCGGCATCGGGATTGGCCTGGGCTTCCAGGTCGGCCAGAGCGTTTTCGATCATCGCTTCCGTGTACGGCACGCCGACCATTTTATTGGCCTTCAGGTGCGCTGCGATGTTGCTCTTGGCCAGATCGGCCGACGCCAGAAAGGCGTAGCTTGGCATGATCGATTCAGGCACCACGCTTTGCGGGTTGATCATGTGCTGAACGTGCCATTCGTCGGAATAGCGACCGCCCACACGTGCCAGATCGGGACCGGTACGTTTCGACCCCCACTGGAACGGATGGTCATACATGCTTTCCGCCGCCAGCGAGTAGTGGCCGTAGCGTTCGACCTCGTCGCGGAATGGGCGGATCATCTGACTGTGACAGACATAGCACCCTTCGCGGATGTAAATATCGCGTCCGGCCAGTTCCAGCGGTGTGTAGGGCCGCATGCCTTCGACCTTCTCGATCGTGTTCTTGACGTAGAACAGGGGCGCGATTTCAACGATCCCCCCGATCAGAACAGCGACGAGCGAGAAGACGAAAAGCAGGCTGACATTGCGTTCGATTTTGCCGTGTTTTTCCAGAAAAGACATTTTCGACCTCCTACTGGGCTGGTGCAGCGGCAGGTACGGCAGCAGCCCCACCCATCGCTTTTTCCTGACGCACATCACCACGGATGGTGCGCCAGATGTTGTAGGCCATGACGAATGCACCACCGAGGTAGAGCAAACCGCCAACCGTGCGCATGACATATTCAGGATGAATGGCAGACACGGTCTCGACGAAGGAGTTCACGAGGAAGCCCTGGTCGTCATACTCACGCCACATCAGGCCCTGGGTGATACCGGCAACCCACATGACAGCGGCGTAAATGACGATGCCAAGCGTCGCCAGCCACAGGTGCCAGTTGACCAGTTGCAGGGAGTAGAGACGCTCACGGTTCCACAGTTTCGGCACCAGATAGTAGAGCGCGCCGAAGGTGACCATGCCGTTCCAGCCGAGCGCACCTGAATGCACGTGACCGATGGTCCAGTCAGTGTAGTGGGAGAGCGAGTTGACTGACTTGATGGACATCATCGGACCTTCGAAGGTCGACATGCCGTAGAAGGCCAGCGACATCACCATCATGCGCAGAACCGGATCGGTGCGCAGCTTGTCCCATGCCCCTTGCAGGGTCATCAGGCCGTTGATCATGCCACCCCAGGAAGGCATCCACAGCATGATGGAGAAGACCATGCCCAGTGTCTGCGCCCAGTCCGGCAAAGCGGTGTAATGCAGATGGTGCGGACCAGCCCAGATATACAGGAAGATCAGGGCCCAGAAGTGAATGATCGACAGGCGATAGGAGTAGACTGGACGATTGGCCTGCTTCGGCACGAAATAGTACATCATGCCGAGGAAGCCGGCAGTCAGGAAGAAGCCCACCGCGTTATGGCCATACCACCATTGGGTCAAAGCATCCTGGACGCCGGAAAAGGCGGAGTAGCTTTTGACGCCGAGGAAGGACACTGGCACCGCCGCATTGTTGACCAGATGCAGCATCGCCACGGTGATGATGAACGACAGGTAGAACCAGTTGGCCACATAGATGTGAGGCTCCTTGCGCCGCACAATCGTGCCCAGATAGACGATCAAATACGCAACCCAGACCACGGTTAGCCACAGATCCACATACCATTCCGGTTCGGCATATTCCTTCGACTGAGTGACCCCGAGAAGATAGCCGGTCGCGGCCATTACGATGAACAGCTGGTAGCCCCAGAAGACGAACCAGGCCAGGTTGCCGCCAAACAGGCGCGCCCGGCAGGTTCGCTGAACAACATAGAAACTGGTGCACAACAGGGCGTTACCACCGAAGGCGAAGATCACCGCCGATGTATGCAGTGGCCGCAGGCGCCCGAAGTTGAACCAGGGCTCGATGTTGAGCCAAGGCCAGGCCAGCTGGGCGGCAATCACCACCCCGACCAGAAAGCCCACAATCCCCCAGAACAGAGTCGCGACCGCGCCAAAGCGGATCACGTCATCCATGTAACCGGAGGTATCTTTAGGCGGCAAAGTCTGCCCCGCCGGGGCAAATTCCACTCGCCGCATCAGCACGATGGTCGTGGCGGCCAAGACGGCGACCAGCACCCATGCGTGCGCTCTGAATAATTCATCCTGTGCGAAGGCTGCGCCCAGGACCGCAAGCAGCGTAGCCGCGCCGAGAATGATCGGCTCAGTTCCGTTTCGCATGCTTTTCCCTTTCCTGTCGTGAATTCAGTCAGCGGGACGACCCCCAAAATACGCGCCGACCTGGGGCGACAATTTCAAAAACGGCGTCCGCCAACCTTGATCCAGATCAAGGAATGATCCGGCAATCGGACGCATCTTTTGGATCAAGAAAAAAGATCATGTGGGAGAAGGTCATGTCCCAAGTTCATCTGCGACTCGTGGAGGACTGTGCAAAACCCTGTTCAGACAACTGCAATTGCAGCGTTAAACCGGACTGTGCCGGGCCGATTGAGCAGGAAATGAAGCATCACTTTTCGTTGCTGCACGATTTGTGCAACCAACTGGAAGAGATCGCGGACGCGCTGCCGGAAAATGTGGACGGGCAGAAACTGCTGACAATTGCCCGACGCATCTTCCCGACCATCAAGACGGCCCATTATTTCGAGGAAATGCGCATCTTTCCCCATATCCGCGTCGAAGCCGAAGCGGAAACGGATCTGTTTCACAGCCTGGAGCGACTGCAATACGAGCACTGGGATGATGAAAGCTTTGCCGAGGAAGTCTCAGACGGGCTGATCCGCTTCGTTTCAGACACTGATCAACCCAATCCCGACACGTTGGCCTATATGTTGCGCGGTTTCTTTGAAGGTTTGCGCCGCCACATAGCCTTCGAATCAGAGCACATCCTGCCGTTGCTGCGGCGCCACGAACTGGGCCAGCAACCCGCGGTCTGATTACTTGGACAGGTCCTGTTCGGCAGCGGCCTTTAGGCGCTCAATATCGGCAAAGGTGACGATGCGGCGCTGCTCAATTTCGATCAGCCCACGCTTGCGCAGATTGGTCAGCTGACGGCTGATGGTTTCAATCGTCAATCCGAGGAAATCGGCAATATCACTGCGCTTCATCGGTAATTCGATGACGACCGGGCCATCGCCCAGAGGTTTTTCAGGATCGATATGCGTCGCCAGCAGGTACAGAAAACTCGCCACCTTCTCCATCGCTGACTTGCGCCCCAGAGTGAGCATCCAATCGCGGGCCTCGTCCAGTTCCTTGAGCTTTTGCAGATGCAAGCGATGTTCCAACTCCGGCACATCGACCATGATCTGCTCGATCACCGAACGGGGGAAAGAACACAGGCGCACATCGGTGGCCGCCTCAACCGACAGTTCGTTGTCGACCGCGCTGGCATCCGCTGACGCGCTGCTGAAGGTGCGTCCGACCATGTCAGGGGCGAATTGCAGGCCGACAATCTGCTGGCGTCCGTCGCTCATCAGCTTCGACAGCTTGGCAACGCCGCCCATAATGTTGCTGCAGCGGTCGGCATCTTCACCACCGCGATGCAGTTCCTGACCCGATTTGACCACTTTGCGGGTGGTATGCTTGCTCAAACGCAGCAATTGATCCGGATCTAACGCCCCACAAACGCCTTGATGGCGCACTTCACAAGCCTGGCAAACCAGGGGAACGTCCGAATTGTGGATGTCTTTGCGTTCTTCTCCACTCATGGGTGGCGGTTTCTCCAGATTACCGCAAGCTTGGTACGCCATGATACTGGTATAGTGGAACATGAATGTGAAGATGTCTCAGCAACAATATGTTGGGTTTTTCGTTTTTGCGCCAAACCACAGCTGATGTGCAGGTGGATCAGATGGCATCGCCGGCCCCACGGCGGGGAAAGGAACGCGTTATGGATATGACCATTCACCGACCTGATTCCGACCAGCATTTCATGGTGTTGCGCCCGATCCAACAGCGCGTGGTCGTGCGCCTGCCCAACGGCCAGAAACTGGCCGATTCCGAAGACGCCATACGCCTGATGGAGAGCGGCAGGACGCTATACGATCCGGTTATCTATCTGCCACGACGGGACCTGACGATGGATCTGGTAACCGAGCGCGGTGAATCCAAGTGCCCGCTCAAGGGCACCGCCACCTATTACGGTGTGGAGGGGNATGAAAAACTGGCCTGGAGCTATCGCGAGCCCCTGTCTTTTGCCACGGCCATTCGCGACCTGGTGGCGTTTTATCCCAACAAGGTGATCATCGAGGAACATCCGATCAGGGACGACTGACAGGTTGCAGGCGTGAAAAAAGTTTTGGCAGATGGGGCGTTACAACCCATATTGTGAGCCAATGACGCAGAATTCTCAGACAACATCCACCGATTACGGCATTTGGGTCCATCAGGTCGGCCACGAAGTGCGCGCCTATCATGGCGACACCCTGGTGGCGGTCAGCACCCGGGCCAAGGCGATGCATGAAACCCGCCTGCCTGTGGCGATCTACTTTCCACCCGAAGACGTCTGTGGCGAGCTGATCCCGAACCCGGAGCGCCGCACCTTCTGCCCGTTCAAAGGTACGGCCAGCTATTTCGACCTGGTTCTGGATGGCAAGACGATCCCGTTCGCCGCCTGGAGCTACCAAAAAGCCCTGCCCGAAAGCCGCGATGTGGAGGGGCATGTCGCCTTCATGCCGGATGCAATGACCCATATCGACCATGGCGATGGTCAAGTGGTGCCGATGGACAGCGGCAACATATCCGGCCCAACCGTGGACTGGGTGATGCGGGAAGCCTGGTTGTGCAAGACGCCGGAGGAACTGACGGCGGCGCTGGCGCATAAACTGCTCAAGGACGGCATTGCTGTTTCGCGCCTCAGCATCCTGATCTGGTCGCTGCATCCGATGATCGCCGGACGGCACTACATCTGGCAAAAGGACACCGATGAAGTCCGCAGCGTCACGGCGTCTTACGACATTCACAGCAATCCGGCCTTTGTGAACAGCCCGCTGCGCCATGTTTCCAACGGGCTTGGCGGTGTGCGGCAGCGGCTTGATGGCTCGCCGATCGAATTCGATTTCCCGATCATTGACGATCTGCAGCAGCAGGGCGCCACCGACTATGTGGCGATGCCCCTACCCTTCTCCAATGGGCAGATCAACGTGATGACCCTGACCTGCGATCACCCGAAAGGCTTTACGACGCCCAATCTCGGTCTGGTGTTTGAATGTTCCTCAGTCATCAGCCGCTATTATGAAGTCTTCACGCTTCAGGAAAACGCTCAATCCCTGCTGGAGACCTATCTCGGCAAGGGCACCGGTGCCCGGGTCTTGGGCGGCGAGATCCGCCGTGGGGACGGGGACAA
>JABSRX010000179.1 GCA_013214695.1 Rhizobiaceae bacterium
GGCTAGGTGTCACTTTCCTGGACAAAACGCTCGAGCACATTTCGTGTCACCTGTTCGACCTGGCCGTCTCCTCGGGTGAGCCCGATCACCCACTCACACGTTGCGGCAGTGAAAACCTCTCCCGCTCCGCGGCGCCAATGGATCATCACGCCATTGCCGCGGGACGAAGCGTCTACAGATTCCTGCGAAATCTCGCCAAAATTGATCTTCGCCTTGTACTCCGCATCGGCGGTTTCGATGTAACGGGTTTCTCCCCATACCTGATGATCGGCCTCTATGTTGGTGGCGAGTCCCATGGCGATGATTTCGATATCAGTTGCGGCACCGTCTTTGCCGCTGGGAAACGGCAGCCCGTCTTCGAAACGGTAGTCGAGGCCATCCACCTCATAGCCGAAAATGCGCGAGTCTCCACCAAGCACATCTCCATAGCCAAGCCGACAATTTGCCAAAGCCCAATGTTCCGGCCGGTAGACGGTGATCCCACCTCCGCCACGCCCGACGCAATTACCCAATCCTGAATAGATGCCACTGAAACCATTGGCACCAAATGTTTCCGCGCCTGGTCGAGAGACGGGCGGGGCATCCCAAGCGCCGGTCAGCAATGATTGCCGATCGGTTCCTGCGACAGGGTCGCTTTCAGTCGCCGTGTATTTGTAGCAGACTTGACGACGCCCATGGTCTTCGATCCGTGTCTGCCAGAGGAAGTTGCCGGCAAACCGCGCCACCTTGCCACCATTCTCAAAGAAGCGCTCTATGCCATCGCGCATGGGGCCGCTCCAATATTCGTCATGACCGACTATGATGGCGCATTGATATTGGTCAAGCAGGCTGGGGTGGCGGTGCAGGTCGTGCTGGGTTGCGAAGTCCAACAGGTAGCCTTGCTTTTCGGCCCAGCGGGCAAAGTGGCGTTCGTAACTGGCCCATCCGGCGGACGCGTATTTCTTCGAATAACCATAGGCATAGGCCCATTCCATATAGGGATAGCGCACCATGTCGCCTGGCTTGGGCGGTGTGTCAGGAACGGCTCGCGGTGCACCTTCCGGCAGTCGGCAAAACCCGCGTGTCCAAGGGCGTTGGGTCGAAACAACCGGTGAGGGCTGGTTTTTGTGCGGGCCGGTGATGCCTTCATAATGGTTGGAGCCACCCCAGCAATTATAGGCCAGCCAGGTGCCAGTGGCGCAGATAAGCAAATAGGGACGCTCGCCAATGGTTGGGTTGGAGCGGATCAGGAAGAGATGATGCTCTTCGACCAAGTCGTCACCGCGGCTGGCACGAAAGGTGATGCGATAGCCGCCCGGTAGCCAATCCTCGGGCACCGTGAAACTGTAGGCGCTCGGCCATTTGCAACCGTTGACCGAACAGTCTTCTGGTGTCTCCTGGTGAACGCCTGGCAAGTCTTCCACCAACATCACTTTTTCATAGGCACTTCCGTCGCGACCAATTTCGAAGCTCCAGGTTTCGGCCGTGGTTGAAACGCGCAGTTCAATTGTGTCCCCGGGCAGGTAACTCATTTCTGGCGTATATCCCCAGACCTCCAAAACATCAGGGTCGCGGGCAGGGCCGATGTAATAGTGATCGAGGATGTGGCGGGCCCGCGCTCTGGTTCGCGGTGTGATCGCCGGGCCTGCAGCCTCCGAGTGGTTTGACGTCATTGGGTCCCCTATTCCGGCAGGTATTTGTCCGACCAGGACTCGGCTGCTGCCCCTTGGTGAATGAGGGCATCCACGTCGGTGGAGCTGTATCCGAGTTGCGCCAAAACATGGCGGGTATCGGCGCCATATTTTGGCGCCGGGCCGGGGATTTTGATCGGGCTGAATTGGGGGCGCACTGCATTGGGCGCCACAAGGTCAACCCAGCGGCCCATGGGATGCTGATCGTGGCGAATGGCGCGGAATGTGGCTTTGGCAATATCAATCGCGCCTTCCGACTCCCGTTGCAAGGCGTCATCTCGCGTCTGGTGCAATGATCCAAGACCAACCACCGCATTGGAAGTGCCGTTGAACACATGCTGCCAGTGCGCGGTTGTTTGTTGCGCAAATCTGGCAGCCAGCGCATCCGTGAGTGCTGTCGTTTCTAGCGATGACAGGTCCTTCAGTTCATCGACTTCGGCGAGAGCAGCCCCCCGGTGGGTCGGCGCGGCGAAAAACATCCAGCCGTCGGCAGCCTCATAGCAGCGATAAAGGGCATCCCAACCAAGGACTTCCCGACCGGACGGCTCGTCAAATGGCGGCCGATTGGCAAAGTCGTACATGAATTGGGCCTGGATCATGCCGCCAGCTGCGGCCAACGACGCCCGCGCGATGCCACCGACGCCATGAACCCTCAGCCGTTCTAACGCACCGCCCAGTGCCACGCAGGCATTGTAGCCGGTCAGCGCATCGATCGTGCCGAAATGGGCATGTTCTTCGGGAGTGTCTGGTCCACCGCCAAAGCGCACCATCACGCCGGTTGCCGCCTGGGCAAGGTCGTCATATCCAAGATGCTGAGATTTCGGTCCGTCAAGCGGCCCGCCAAACGCGTCCAGTTGCACAAGGATCAGTCTTGGATTGATTTCTTTCAAACGCGTGGCGGACAAGCCCAGTGCGTCGCGCTGCTCATCCGTGCCATTCATGGTGATCACATCACTTTGCGCCACCAGCCGATTGAGGGCTTCCTTGCCGTCGGGACTGCCAAGATTGAGCAAGACGCTTTGCTTGCCGCGCTGCGCATGCAGTCCGAATACGACGGCGTTCCACGGGTCAACCGAAGGCTGTGTTGGCTGAACAAGGGTCACCTCAGCGCCAAATCGAGCAAGGGTGGAGCCGATGGTTGGACCGGCAATCACATTGGTGAGATCGAGAACTTTCAGACCCTCCAGCCAGCCCGTTTGGTGTTTTTCCTTCACGGCTGAATGGGAACTCTGGCGCGGTTGTTCGGCAAGAATGGCATCCAGTTCAGGGGGCGCCAATGCCGTGCAGGCCTGTTTGTCGGCAGCGCCCGGATCATCCTGCAGCCAGGCCAGATTGCCCATCTGACGGACCGTTCCACGCGCGTTGTCCAGCACTTCCAGAACCAATCCGGAAGCAAGCGCGTGGGGATCGTTGAGCCACTCCTGCGTGCTTCGTTGAGCCGTAGCTGGTGCCTTGGCGGCGCCAAAGATCTCTTCCCACTCCGTTGAGGATCGCGTCAGAAACGCCGCCTGCATGGCTTCCGAAACCCGCTGTCTGTCTGCTTCGCCAACCGGGTAATTGCGCAAGGCCCAGGGCGCCGGCCAATCGCTTGAATCGAGATACGCGTCGAAGTCCGGCAGATCTTCCAGCAGGCTCTCCAGACCCAGTACCTTCAGAACACGACGTGGATGGGTGACGATCGAACAGGCCACGACGTAGAAGCCGCGCCCATCGGCGCACTTATAGGTCCGGTAGAAAGGGTCGAGAAACTCCGACAGTTCGGCAAAGCTGAGATTATTGTCCAGCCCCATTGCTTGTCGTCGTTCCAGCTCCACCTCACGCGGTGACTTATAGCGGTCGGGATAGTCCTCGATCTGCTCACAATTGTAGACCAGCCCTTCCAGCAGCGCGGAGGCCAGCGGCACTTCAATATGTTCGCCGCCGGAGTGCTGTCTGGATTGCAAAGCAAACAGCACCGACATGGCGCCGAATGCCGCTCCATAGGCGGACGCCAACCCGAGCGGGGTGAAGGATGGATTGATCCCCATCAACCGGCGATTCAGTCCCATGTCCGTGAACTGGCCTGTGCGGGCCGCGATGATGGCCTCCCAGGCGGCGATATCGCGCAAGTCTTCATCGGTGGACGCAAAGCCGGGCAGGGACAGGGAAATGATGTCTGGATTGAGGTGTTGCAGTGTCGAAGGATCAAGCCCGAGGCGGTGCATGACGCCTGGTCTGAAATTGTCAATGACGACGTCGCTGCGGCGAACCAGTTCGGCAATCTGCCGCTGACCGGCGTCCGACTTCAGATCGATCTCAAGCGCACGCTTGCCCCGCGACAGCATATCGAAAGCCGGGTCCTGCCATTTTGGTCCGCCCGGCGGATCGATGCGGATGACCTTAGCCCCCATGTCTGCCAACATCAGCCCCACCATGGGTCCCGCCAGGTAATGGCCGAGGTCGAGCACGCGCAGATGACTGAGTGGACGCTGATCTCGCGATGAAGACATGGCATTTCCTTCAAGCCATTTTCCCGACGCGGAAGCCTAGGGCCTGGCCTGCAAAAGTAAATCCATATCTTGCGGGATCGAAGGCTGATCGACCGTCGGCTTGAACTCTCCCATTGGAATGACCCGTGCCGTTTGCGCATTGTCATAGTGTTGGCTAGGGTTTGGTGCGATCGCGGGCTTTTTTCAAAACAGCCCCTTGCGATCAGGGGGAGGCTATCCATGCCAATTATGGTTCTATCGGTTTATGCAGCGCTGGTCGTCTGGGCGGTGCTGTTGGCGCGCGGGCTTCGCGGCCATTCGTATCGTTCATTTCTGCTGTTCGGGATCGGCCTGATGTTGTTCCTGAATATCGGGTATTTCATCAACGGGGTTCCGGCCTCGATCGCTTCGTTCATCGGCATATATGATGTGTTGATTAATATCGGGCTGGCGCAAGATACCAATGCCGCGGCGATTTCGAGATGCGTCGACAATGCCTGCACGGTGTGGGGTGATCAGTTCCTCAATCATCCAGCCTGGGGTGCCGCCTTCTACGATCGCTTTGCCAATGGACCTGATTTTCGGTCAACGCTGCTTTACGGTCATATCGGCTTCAACTCGGTGGCCTTTGTGCTGATGCACATCCAACTGTTCCGCCCGGGTTATGGGGAAAACCGCCAGCAACATCGGCTGATTGGCCGGATCGCTTTTGCGTCCCTTACCCTGAGCGTCATCTGCGCCACCTGGCTGGCCTCCCAGCATGGGCCGGTCACCGAATATGGCGGCGCCCTTGCGGAATGTGGATTCTATTCGATGGCCGCCTTTGTCTATGCCTGCGCGGTCATGGGCATTGTCAAAGCCCGTTCCGGCGACATGGAAGCCCACCGGGTTTGGATGTTCCGCTTCATGGGGTCGATGTGGGGCTCGTTCTGGCTGTTCCGTGTCATGTTGTTTGTCATCGATCCGCTGTTCCGCAACTACGAAGCCGTCACCATTTTGACCTGTATCTGGGCATCTGCACCGCTGGGAATCCTGATTGGAGAATTGATCAGACGGCGGCTGGATGAGCGAAGCGCTGGTGCACAGGCCGCGATTGCCTAGCCGCTTTTGAGAAACCGCAGTTCGGTTGAACTCGACCAGGTGCAAAATTGGTACAATGCAAAGAAGTTTGCCCCAAAAGAGTCAGGACCTAGAGTGGACAGGTTGATTTTGGATGCCCAAATTATCGTTCCGTTGGGAAGCTTTGAAGTCGGACCGTTTCATAACCTATAGAGTTCGTCTTGATGACTCGCACTTCTAAACGCGCATGAACGGCCGATTCTTGCTCAATGTAGAAACCGTACAGATGCCAGGGCCAAACGGCAGCCAATTCTTTTGAGAGGCTACACTTAAGCGAAGGCGGTCGACAAGTTCTTGTCGAGTCAGCGAATTTTTTGACGGCGGACAGGCATCGCAGACTGACACTGTTTCACCCTTTTTGCGCCAAATGCGGCCTCCTAAATGTGTTGATCAGCTCAATTGAGTAAGTGAATCTAGATGAACATCACCGCATTCTTTACTTTCGCCTTTGGGTCGTTCGTAACTGCTTTGTCGATTGCCCAGTCAACCAATTGTTAACCAATTCAGCTTTACTTCTTAACGTGTCTAGGGGGGCTTGGTGCCCGGGCATGATGCCATCCCGAGATGCCGGTTAATCCGGAATGTAAATTTTTACTTTCCTGGAATACTCAATGGGCATCGATAGGCGCGCCGATCAAAATTCTGAATCGGTTTTCAGTAAACAGAATGGCCTTGGAAGAGGTCGTATACCTGTCATCGCTGGCATCACGATTCTTTCAATTTTCCTCGGCTTGGCACTGTTTGGTGGCGCTGGCGCTAAGTCGCAGGCCGTGAGCGCAGAAAATATCCTGGAAGCCCGGGAGTTACTCTTCGGTCCAGAATCTCCTGCACCGGTGCTTCGAAAAGCTTACGCTGGCGTCTTGGTCGCAATCAGTTTTCCGCGCCAGGCGCAAGCAAGGCTTGAACAGCTGCGGCAATCAAAACGTGAGTTTTACCAAAAGCTGGACGCCTGGCATAGCGCTGACCTTCCAAATGAAATCAAGTCGATTCTTTCTCCAACATCCCAAAAAAGCGTGGAAGAATTTTGGGAAGTGTCTGAGGAGAAAATTTTCCCTGCGCTGGTTGAGGAGTCGATTTCAACTTTAACGCTACCCGACCTTATGAGCGACTATGTGCCGAGGATTGATGCAACGATGGATTCCTTTGAGAAGTCCATGGGTGATGCAGCGGTCAGCCTCGACCTTCAGGCACAGAGTTTGATCAGCAACCACACAGGTGGATTGACGTATTCATGGATTTCGTTGGTCGTGTGGGCTGCACCCTTACTCTTCGTTCTGGGGATTCTCAATTTGACCTGGTGGATGACCAACAAAAAGCGTCTGAACGCGTTGAAACGCCATCTTGATCGAATGGGCAAAACGCAAAGCCTCAAAAGCGTCCCTTTCCTCCACACTGGGAACGAATTTGGAGATGTGGCTCGTGCAATTGCGGAAGTGGAAATACGGCACAGCGAGTTGGAAAGCGAATGGGCGAAATCGCGCGCTTTGCTTGAAGGCGAAATCAAGGACCTCAAGCTCAGATCCATCGATGAAAACCGACAAATTCTATCGAGGCAGCAGTCGATTGGTACGCTTGTCAAAGCACTCAGAGAATTTTCAAATGGCGATCTCGACGCCCGGATAACAAACTCTCTCTCCAATGAGCTGGAACCTCTGCGCCTCGAACTGAACCATGGATTATGTGTCGTCGCCGAAATGCGACGGAACATGCATGCCTGTTCCATACGCCTTGCAGGTGAAGTTCGAAAAATAGCTCAAATTTCGGAATCTTTGTCTCAGCAATCTTACGAGCAATCAAAATCGATCGTGCAGTGTGTTGAAGAACTTAGCGCAGTCTCAAAATCCATTGAAACAGCAGCCTGCACCACTGGCACGGCTCAGGGTCTCATCGAAATGACAAACTCTGAGGCATCAAACAGCAGCATGGTTGTTGCCGATGCGCTGACGGCGATTGGACAATTCGAGGCATCGTCCAAGCAAATCGACAATATCGTCGTTGTGATCGAGGATATTGCGTTTCAAACCAATTTGTTGGCTTTGAATGCTGGTGTTGAAGCCGCGAGAGCCGGAGAAAGTGGAGCTGGCTTTGCGGTGGTGGCTTCCGAAGTCAGGGCGCTTGCGCAGCGATCAAAATCGGCCGCCAGAGAGATCAAAACACTCCTCAGCAAATCGTCGGCCCAAATCAACGAAGGCGGCAAGCGGGTTCAGTTTGTCCAAGCCAACCTCGAAACTGTTTCAGAGCGAGTATTTGAAGTTGGTGCATCGGTGACACAACTGGCTGACATGACTGCTGGGCATGGTGAATCTCTTGCCAGGATTTCGACATCGTTTTCGCAATTGAAGTCCGGAACAGCCGTGAGTCAGGGGCTGTTGCTTCAGGCTGAAGAATCCTGCCGTGCAGCAAGCGGCGAGGCGAGCGCCATTTTTGAAATGAGCCAAAGCAGGGCGCAGGTTCTGCAAGCAACGGAACAGGTTGCGCTGGTTGCACAGCACAATCCGCCGTCACGAATAAGCGCAACTCGAAAACGGGACACGTTTGAACCCGTTAAAATGGCGTCCTGATGGGCTGCCAACATCAATCATGCCGAGAAATCTGGTGGGGAAGACGAAGAAGGGGAATTTGAAATGGGATCAAAAGGCAAACAAGCAGGGGAGGCCGATGCATTTTGCATCGAGCTACCATCAGAGCTTATGGGAGACTATGCCCTGCAGCTCAAGGACGAAATCCTGGCTTGCGAAGCAAATTCATTAGAGATCGACGCCAGCCAGGTCAATCGCATCGACACCCCGTGCATCGAAGTGTTGCTGGCGGCCAAATTGTATTTTGAGAAAAACCAGCGGGCGATGCTGCTTCGTTCAGTTTCCGACCAGTTTCAATCGCTAATTTCAGTATTGGGATTGATTCGAACCGACTTTGAAACGGGAAAAGTTTGATATGACAACAGCAACAGTACTCGCGATCGATGATTCAAAAACCATGCGGCAAATGCTCCAGATGTGTTTGTCCGGCGCTGGCTTTGAGGTTATTACCGCTGAAGACGGTGCGGACGGTGTTCAGAAGCTTCAGCAATCCGATCCCGACGTCATCATCACTGATATCAA
>JABSRX010000180.1 GCA_013214695.1 Rhizobiaceae bacterium
GACTTCATATTGCGCATGTTGCGGGCGACGGTGATCGACAATGCCGGGCGGCGTATCGACATGAGAGTATCGTCGGATGTGTTCAGCCACGTGCTGGACACGAAAATGGCCCAGCGGCGCAGCAGCGCCGGCGAGATTGCCGGTTCAGTGCGCGAATTTGAGTCGGTGCGCGACTTCTTCACCTCCGCCAGCCTGACTTCAGCCATCGACCTGTTGTTCATCGGCGTATTTCTCGCCGTGCTCTGGGTGATTGTTGGACCGCTGGTCCTAGTGCCGCTATTGGCGGTACCACTGGTTTTGTTGGTGACACTGCTGATCCAGATTCCGATAAACAAATCGGTGATCACCGGTCTGACGTCGTCAAACAACCGGCATTCCGTATTGGTTGAATCGCTGGTCGGTGTTGAAACCATCAAGGCCTCTTCTGCTGAAGGCCCGTTTCAACGGCGCTGGGAAGCCGCTGTCGCCGACACAGTACGGGCAACCTCCAGAACCCGTTTCTGGTCTTCATTGGCGATCTTTTTCTGCATGACCGTTCAACAGATGGTCAGCGTTATCGTCATTGTCTGGGGTGTCTATCTGGTAACGTCCGGCGACATTTCGGTGGGTGCGCTGATTGCCTCCAACATTCTAGCAGGCCGTGTGTTGGCACCGCTGGGTGGGGTGGCGATGACCCTTTCCAAATTGCAGCAGTCGGTCAACGCCCTGCGCAATATTGGCGATCTGATGAAGGCGGACCGGGATCATGGCACCGATTTGGACCACACGGCAGCGGTCGCGAAGGCCAACCTAGAGCTGCGTGATGTTCAGTTTCGCTATCCCGGCAGCGACCATGGGGTGCTCAAAGGCATTTCCGCAACGATCAATCCGGGAGAAAAGATCGGCATTATCGGTCGCGTAGGGTCTGGAAAGTCGACTCTGGGCAAACTGCTGTGCGGCCTTTTCGATAGCACGGATGGGGCGATCATCCTCGACGACGTCGATCTCAAACATCGCCGCACCGCGGATGTGCGCGACGCGATCTATTACGTGCCGCAGGAAGCTGATTTGTTCTCGGGTAGCATCCGTGACAACATTTGTTTCAACGGGCCGGTGGACCCGGAGCTCTTTGCAATGGCGAGCAAAGTCTCCGGCGTTGAGGCTTTCGTGCAGCAGGAACCACTGGGCTACGAAATGCCGGTGGGCGAGCGCGGGCGCAACCTGTCGGGTGGGCAGCGCCAGGCAGTGGCCTTGGCCAGATGTCTGGTCAACGACTCGCGTATTCTGTTTCTCGACGAGCCGACATCGGCGATGGACACCACCACCGAAGCCGCCTTCGTTCAGCATATGAAAGAGACGCTGAACAAGGACCGCACCGTCATCATTGCCACCCACAGATCCACCTTGCTGGATCTGGTGGATCGGATCATTGTTCTCGACCAGGGCCGAATTGTGAAAGATGGCGACAAGGCTCAGGTTTTGGCCGAACTGAGTGGCAAGAAGCCGCCGCGCAAAACCAGCAAACGGACACGTCCAAATGCCCACTGAAGATCTGGAATTTGCCAATGACCCAGCCGGCGCCATCGAAGCGGGAGGCGCATCGACCGGCTGGCGTGTGCTGTTGACCATCGCTGCGCTGATTGCGGTTGGGATCTTTTGGGCAGATCGCGCAGAGGTGGAGCAGGTCACGACGGGGCAGGGCAAGGTGATCCCGTCGAGCCAGGTACAGACCGTTGAATCCCTGGAGCCGGGCATTGTTGCCGATATTCTGATCAAGGCCGGTGACCGCGTCACCTTGGGACAGGAACTCATCCGCATCGATGACACAGGAGCGGCATCGAAACTCGGCGAATTGAGCGAGCGACAAGCTGCGCTGACAGCCGAGCGCAACCGTCTGCGGGCCGAACTGGCGGGCGAAACCAGCTATGAGATGACCGACGTCTCAGACGCCAAATTCAGACAATTCTATCTCGACCACTTGGCGGTCTTCGAGGCCAACAGGCTGCAACTGGACGAGCAGGCATCCATTCGTCGCCAGCAACTGGTTCAGAAAGAGCAGAGCCTGGCTGAAGCCATCGCCAGTGCACAAAAGACCGAAGAATTGCTGGAGCTTGCGCGCAAGGAAGAACAGCTCATTCGCCGCCTGTTTGAGCGCAAAGCCATACCCGAAATCGACTTTCTGCGGGTTCAAAAGGAATCCACCCAATTGGCAGGTGATCTGGTAATCTGGAAAGCCACCAAGGCGCGATTGGCAGCAGAGGTTGAAGAAGCCCGTGCGCTGATCGGTACGGAAGAGGTAAAATTCCGTGCTCAGGCCACGGGCAGACTGTCCAAAGTCAATGCGGATTTGGCCGTTGTTGAGCAGACTTTGAAGGCTGCAAGCGACACGGTGCGGCGCGCTGTTTTACGCTCGCCCGTTAACGGAATCGTAAACAAAGTTAACGTGACGGCCATAAATGAGGTTGTTCGGGCCGGTGACAGTGTCGTCGAAATCGTGCCCGTGGACGACACTTTGCTGGTTGAAACGCAGATCCGGCCGGAAGACATTGCCTTCATTCGGGCCGGGTTGAAGGCCACGATCCGCATTTCCGCTTTTGATTACACGCGCTACGGCACCATGGAAGGCGTTGTCCAGCGGATCGGCGCGGATACCATAACTAACGAGAATCGTGAGACTTTTTATCAGGTTGTTGTAAGTACCGAGAAGGATGAGGCGGGATCGGGGGGCGCTCGCCGGCTCGATATCATCCCGGGCATGATCGCCACAGTCGATATTGCAACCGGCAATCGGACAGTTCTTGAATATCTGCTGAAGCCCATTTTGGTGATGCGCGACAGGGCTTTACGTGACCCTAGGTAATGCCGTTAACCACTGAGGTCGGCTGCCATGGACAATTTTTCTGAACCGGCTTAAGGTAAATGCGGCAATTGGGGCTGCGCCATAATCTAGACGTCTCTTTTTAGAGAAGCGGAAAGTATGGCAACGGGTAAATTCTTGAGTAGCGACGCCTTCGTTGGTGTCGACGACGCGTTTGGTGTTTCCGAACATGTGACCACGCGTGTTGTGACACCTCAAGACGGTCGCATCATCATAGACAACCCAGAACTTCTGTTTCTTGGCAGCTTCGAGCGCCAGGGCAACGACCTGTTGCTTACCCATGGCAACGAGGCCCAACTGGTCGTCGACTATTTCGGCACCGCCAATCCCGCCAACGTCGAAGCCCCCAATGGAGCTTATCTGACGGCTCAAGCAGTCACGTCATTGGCAGGGGACCCATCCGCCGGACTTCTGGCGCAATCCGGAGCCGGTGGCGAGCCTCTGGAAATCGGTAAGGTCGTCAAGCTGGAGGGAACAGCCACCAGCACGTCTGAATCCGGTGTTACCAATCAATTG
This sequence comes from Rhizobiaceae bacterium, assembly GCA_013214695.1. Taxonomy (GTDB): domain Bacteria; phylum Pseudomonadota; class Alphaproteobacteria; order Rhizobiales; family Rhizobiaceae; genus Pseudahrensia. The sequence goes on from JABSRX010000180.1 coordinate 3,374, forward strand.
GAAGTTGGCTCACCTGTCTATCAGGGCGACGTCATTGAAACCGGTTCAGACTCGAAACTCGGTATCAGCTTCGTCGATGAGACGGTTTTCTCGATGTCCGCTGATGCGCGGATGATCCTGGACGAGCTGATCTACGACCCAGCGGCTGTTGAAAACAGTTCAATGGCCTTCAATCTGGTTCAGGGCGCCTTCGTGTTCGTCACCGGTGAGATCGCGCCAACCGGCAACATGAACATTGAAACCCCTGTTGCCACCATGGGTATTCGCGGTACCACGCCGAAAGTAACGATCAACACGGCGTTGGGGGTCACTGAGTTTACGATTCTGCCTGATCCCGGCTCTAACGAGGTCGGCAACTACCTGATCATCAACAAAGCCACCGGCGACATCATGGGCTCGGTCGCGTCTGCTTCGGACAAGTGGGTGGTGACCGGTTTGTCCAGCGAAGCGGTGCAGATCGCCAAGTCCGGTGTGGACCTTCTTGAAGACCAAGTGGCGTTGGACGAAATCACCGAAATCTACAACGTGGCCCAGTCGCAGCGGGCGCAGATCGATGGCTCCAACAACTTTGCGTCGATCAATGTCGATTTGGGCGTTGGCGATGGTGGACCCCAAGATGGCGACGGTGGTGTTGATGATGTGCTGGATGGCGGTGGCGTTGAGGTTGAGGCCAATCTCGACATCAACCAGCCACCAATTGCCGAAGACGACTTCTTTGCCCTGAGTTCCGGTCAGATCATTGGCGGTATCAATATCATCACCGGAGCCGGAGGCGGTGGTGTGGATATTGATCCGGAGGGTTTCCCGCTGGGTGCCATTTTGATCAATGGCGTACATCCGGTACCGGCCAACATCATTTTGCCATCAGGCGCCATTCTGTTGGTGGCTGCCAATGGTGGCGTGTCCTACGATCCCAACGGTGTATACAACTTCCTGGGTCGCGGTGATGTCGATGAGGACATTTTTGAATACACGATTGAGGATAGTGGTGGTCTAACTGATGTGGGTCAGGTCACGATCACGCTGACGGGCTTGAATGATCAGCCAACGATCACCAATGCAGGTACTCTGCAAACGCTGACAGAAGCAAACGATACCGGCAGCGCGACCCAGATCTCTGCAACCGATACCATCAGTTTCCAGGATACGGACGCCTCTGATCGCCACACCGAAAGCGTTGTATTGGCAACCAAAAACTGGGTGCAGAACGGGACACCCGGCGCAGCCTTTCCCAATGGTGATGTCGGCCAGATCAGCACTTCTGCTCCGGATAATCTGGTGCTAACCGAAACGGCGGCCGTCGATGATCCGGTGATGGACCGAACCCTGCTGACCGTAAACAGTGTTCCGGGCGAAGTGACAGGTACTGTGAGCTGGACGTGGACCGCTTTGGAAAGTGAGATTGATTTTCTTGCTGGCGGAGAGACGCTGACGCTCACTTACACGATTACCATTACCGACGACAGCGCGCTCAATCCGTTTGCGGGCAATCACGCGCTGGATAACGTTACGCAGGATGTCCAGGTTCGGATCACCGGCGTCAATGATGCCCCTCAGATTGCCACAACCGATTCAACCACGCTGGCGGACGATACCGATCTTGATGGTGCCACGAGTAAGGGGGCTTTTGCTGCTGCCAATCTAAGTGGAACAATCGCGGTCACGGATGTTGACATCACCGACACAAGCCACACGTTTACGGTCACCACTGTGACAGAAACGCCCGGCGGTGGCGCCAGTTCCCATCCTGCATTGGACAATGCCGGGTTACGCGGCCTTCTCGACGTATCTGGTTCGGTGGCTCCGACTGCTACAGCTACGGGCGGTTCGATCAACTGGACCTTTACCGGCACGGAAGATCAGTTTGACTATCTCGCAGATGGTGAGAGCGTTGTGCTTGTATACACAGTGCGGGTTGCTGATACGTCCGGTGCAACGGATACGACGACCGTTACGGTCACGATCAATGGCGCCAATGATGGTCCTGAGATATTGGCCACAGATTCAACCACGCTGACTGACGATACCGATCTCGATGGAGCAGCAGGCAAGGGGGGCTTCGCCGCTGCCAATCTCAGTGGAACAATCGCGTTCACCGATGTTGATATCACGGACACCAGCCACACATTCTCGGTCCTCAATGTGGTGGAAACACCGGCCGGTGGCGCCAGCGCCCATCCGGCATTGGACAATGCTGGTCTGCAGGCCTTGCTCAATGTTGGAGCCTCGGTTGCACCGACTAATGCGGCGACCGGCGGCACCATAGGGTGGGCGTTTACCGGCACGGAGGATCAGTTCGATTATCTTGCCGACGGCGAGAGCGTCGTGTTGGTCTACACCGTGCAGGTGGCCGACACATTGGGCGCAACGGATACAACCACTGTCACCGTAACTGTGAACGGTAATAATGATGGACCAGAGATCACCGGAGCCGCCGGCAGCACAACTTTGTCAGATGATGTCGACAATGACGGAGCGGCAGGCAAGGGCACATTTGTTGGCGAAACGCTGACGGGGTCAATAGCGTTCACCGATGTCGATATCACCGACACAGGCCATGCATTCTCGGTCACCCAGGTGGTTCAAACTCCGGGTGGGGGAGCACCCGTTCATCCGACCATGAACACGGCTGCTTTGCAGGCATTACTGGATGTCAGCACCTCGGTTGCGCCGACAGATGCAGCAACGGGTGGCTCCATCAACTGGAGCTTTACAGGTACGGAAGATCAATTTGACTATCTGGCCAACGGCGAGAGCGTTGTCCTGGTCTATACCGTGCAGGTGGCTGACACACTGGGTGCGACGGATACGACAACCGTCACCGTAACTGTCAACGGAAGTAATGATGGGCCGGAGATCACGGGGTCGGCGGATTCCACGACATTGGCTGACGATTCCGATCTTGATGGTGCAGCGGGCAAGGGTGCGTTTGCACCAGCCAATCTGAGTGGGACAATCGCTTTCACTGATGTTGACATAACCGACACCAACCATACGTTCACGGTCACAAACGTGATGGAAACACCCGCAGGCGGTGCCAGTGCCCATCCGGCTTTGGATAATGCCGGGTTGCAAGGCCTTCTCGACGTTTCGGGTTCGACCGCGCCGACCGATACGGCCACAGGTGGCTCGATCAACTGGACTTTCACAGGTACGGAAGATCAGTTTGACTATCTCGCCAACGGCGAAAGCGTTGTGCTCGTCTACACTGTGCAAGTTGCTGACACGGCCGGTGCAACCGATACAACAACCGTCACGGTCACGGTCAATGGCGCCAATGATGGTCCGGAGATCCTGGCGACGGCTTCAACGACGCTGAACGATGACACGGACCTCGATGGCGCGGCAGGCAAGGGAACATTTGTCGGCCAGACCCTCTCGGGTTCAATTGCCTTCACCGATGTTGATATCACGGATACGGGGCACAGCTTCTCCGTAACCCAGGTGGTGCAAACACCTTCTGGTGGCGCGTCGGATCATCCGACTTTGAACATTGCGGCGCTGCAGGGCCTGTTGAACGTCGGCACGTCGGTTGCACCAACCAATGCTGCAACGGGTGGTTCCATCAATTGGAGTTTCACGGGCACTGAGGATCAGTTCGATTATCTGGCTGACGGTGAAAGCCTGGCTCTCGTTTACACCGTTCAGGTTCAGGATGCGCTTGGAGCAACGGACACAACCACCGTCACCGTAACGGTCAGTGGTGGCAACGACGGACCTGAGATCACCGGGGCGGCGGCATCTACCATTTTGACCGATGATGCAGATGTGGGTGGTGCTGCAGGACAGGGCTCTTTTGCCGAACACACACTGTCTGGAACAATCGCCTTTACCGATGTCGACATAACCGACACGGGCCACACGTTCTCCGTTCTTAGCGTCACAGAAGCGCTGGGAGGTGGCGCCGTCAATCATGCGCTCGGGAATTCAGGTCTGCTGGCACTGCTGAATGTGACGAATTCGGTTGCACCAACCAATGCGGCGACAGGCGGCACAATTGGTTGGGCGTTCACCGGCACTGAAGATCAGTTTGACTATCTTGCCGATGGTCAGAGCGTCGTGTTGGTCTACACAGTGCAGGTTGCAGATACCTCGGGTGCAACGGATACAACAACCGTCACCGTAACGGTGAATGGCACGAACGACGCACCAACCGTAAGTGCCGATGCGTCCGCTGGCTTTATTGAAGCCGGAAATGCGACGTCGCAAAATCTGTCTGAAACAGGCACAGTCAGTTTTGATGACGTTGATACACCCGATCTCGTCGACATCACATTCGCGCTGACAACATCCGCGGTCTGGTCTGGGGGAACGATCGACTCAAATCTGGCGAACCAATTGACTGCTGGATTTTCGACTGCGGCCACCGGTGCAGCAGCGCCGGGCTCGGTAAACTGGAACTACAACGTCACAGGAGCCGACCTGCAGTTCTTGGCGAAGGATGAGACGATCACCTTCACCTATACCGTCACCGCAACGGACAATCACGGAGCAACTGGCACCGACACAGTCGCGTTCACGATCACCGGTACAAATGACAATCCATTCATTTTCACTGATGGAACCAACAATTCGGTTCTTTCGGGAGCCGTGACTGAAGATAACGCAACGACCACAGTGAATGGCACCGTTGATGGCAGCGACGTCGACAACGGAGACACATTCACATTCGGTATCGTTGATGGCGCCTCGGTTGTGACTTCCCTGACCGGCACCTATGGCAGTTTGAGCATTGATGAAAACAGCGGGGCTTGGACCTACACGCTGAACAACGCAGACGCAGACACCAATGCCTTGGCAGGCGGACAAAGTGTTCTGGATACTTTCAACGTCAGGGTCACGGATCAACACGGTCTCGGCAATCCTGGCACGATTAACGTGACAGTGAACGGTGCCAATGACGCACCGGTCCTG
>JABSRX010000181.1 GCA_013214695.1 Rhizobiaceae bacterium
GCCGAACTTGTCTGATCTGTTCGCTGATCCGCAGGATAACGCTCAGTCAAAGCGCTCTGAAAACGGGGCAGCGATGCGCGGCTATCGGCCGCTTGCCGACCGCTTGCGCCCCTATGTGTTGGACGATGTGGTCGGACAGGATCATCTGCTCGGTGAAAACGGTGTGCTGACCCGCATGCTCCGCGCCGACAGTATGGGAAGTCTGATCTTCTGGGGACCGCCCGGCACAGGAAAAACCACCGTCGCACGGCTGCTGGCAGATGCAAGTGACCACCATTTCGAGCAGATCTCGGCAATCTTTTCAGGCGTTGCTGATCTGAAAAAGACCTTCGAGGGTGCCAAGATCCGCGCCGGCAACGGCAAGAAAACCCTGTTGTTTGTCGATGAGATCCACCGTTTCAACCGGGCCCAACAGGATTCCTTTCTGCCGGTCATGGAAGACGGCACCATCACGTTGGTCGGTGCAACCACGGAAAATCCGTCCTTTGAACTGAACGCCGCTGTGCTGTCGCGGGCGCGGGTTTTGACTTTTCAGGCCCATGACCATGAAAGTCTGTCCCAACTGCTGGCCCGCGCCGAGGAAATCGAGGGCAGGGCGCTGCCGCTGGATGACGAGGCGCGCGAAGTGCTGATCCGGATGGCCGACGGCGACGGGCGAGGAATTCTAACACTGGCTGAAGAAGTGTGGCGGTCGGCCCGGCCGGATGAGGTATTTTCCGCCGACCTGCTGCAGGATCTGCTGCAGCGTCGCGCACCAATCTACGATAAGAGCCAGGACGGCCATTACAACCTCATATCTGCCCTGCACAAGGCGGTGCGCGGCTCTGATCCGGATGCGGCGCTCTACTATCTGGCCCGCATGTTTGATGCCGGTGAAGATCCGCTGTTTCTCGGACGTCGTCTGGTCCGCATGGCGAGTGAGGATATCGGCATGGCCGACCCGCAGGCGCTCGTGGTCGCTAATGCGGCCAAGGACGCCTACGACTTTCTCGGGTCACCGGAAGGCGAACTGGCGCTGGCACAGGCCTGCGTCTATCTGGCAACCGCGCCCAAGTCGAACGCCGTCTACAACGCCTACAAAGCATCGGTGCGGGCCGCCAAGGAAGCTGGATCGCTGCCGCCGCCCAAGCACATTCTCAACGCACCGACCAAGCTGATGAAAGAAGAAGGCTATGGCGGCGGATACCTGTACGACCATGACCAACCGGACGGTTTCTCGGGACAGGATTATTTTCCTGAGGCCATGGGAAGGCACACTTTCTATGATCCGGTCGACCGGGGCTTTGAGCGTGATATTCGCAAACGCCTGGATTATTGGTCGCGGCTGCGGGCCGAACGCGGCGACAAATAGCGCTTTTCCGTACGTTCCGGCGCTGGCGTCCTGATGCGCAATCGGCTACATCGCACCCATGCAACATGCACTTTTGATCTTTCTGGGTGGCGGACTTGGCGCCATGGGCCGGCATTTTGCCGGTCTTGCAGCCTTGCGCCAATTCGGCCCGGGGTTCCCTTACGGAACTATGCTGGTCAATGTGCTGGGTTCCCTGTTGATGGGCCTGTTCATCGGCTGGCTGGTCCGCAAGGGGGGCAGCACTGAGCTGCGCTTGTTCTTTGCTACCGGTGTTTTGGGCGGGTTCACAACCTTCTCGGCCTATTCTCTGGATGTGGCAAATTTGATTGAGCGGGGTGCTTATGGTCCGGCGCTGACCTACATGATGGGCAGCGTATTGGCCTGTGTCGTGGCTGTATTTATCGGGCTCTGGGTGAGCCGAATTCTGACTGCCTGAGGTTTCTAATGGCGTTGACCGGCGTATCACAAATAACCGTGGATGCGGATGAGGCGGGTATGCGTCTTGACCGCTGGTTCAAGGTGCATTTTCCGGGCGTCGGCTTCGGCCAGCTGCAGAAATTGCTGCGCTCCGGACAGGTGCGGGTGGATGGCGGACGGGTCAAGACAGCTTCTCGGCTCGAAGCCGGGCAGGTGGTGCGCATCCCGCCACTGGACGCTGAATCGGCTAGCAAGCCGCGGCACATGACCACCAATACGATCCGGGACCGGCATGACGCCGATGTTCTGCGCGACATGGTGCTGTACGAGGACAAGAAGGTGCTGGTCTTCAACAAGCCGTCCGGACTGGCAGTGCAGGGCGGTTCCGGCATTTCCCGTTCGGTCGATTCCATGTTGGAAAGCCTGCGCGACAAAAGCGGGCAAAAGCCCCGTCTGTGCCACCGTCTCGACCGGGATACGTCGGGCGTGCTGGTTGTCGCCAAGACGCGTGGCGCCGCAGCGGCGTTGACCAAGAGCTTCCGTCATCGCGATACCCAAAAGACCTATTGGGCTCTGGTGCGCGGTGTGCCGCGGCACAGGGAAGGGCGGATCTCGACCTATCTGGTCAAAGAGCAGACCGAAGACGGAGACCGTATGCGCATCGCTCGTCACGGCGAACGCGGCGCCGACCATGCGGTGTCATTCTATCGGGTGATCGATTCCAACCCCCGCAAGGTCTGTTGGGTTGAAATGCAGCCACATACTGGCAGAACGCACCAGCTGCGCGTGCACGCCCAACATCTGGGTCACCCGATCGTCGGTGACCCCAAATATTTCGACGTACAGAACTGGGAAATACCCGGCGGTGTTCAAAAGCGTCTGCATCTGCATGCCCGTCGCATTCAGATCCCGCATCCTGATCCAAATATGCCGGTTCTTGATGTCACAGCGCCTTTGCCACCTCATATGGTACAAAGCTGGAACCTGTTCGGATTTGAAGAAGCCGATGGTTTGATCGAAGAAGACGAACTCAAATGATTGTTATGGCGGCGGCTGCGGCGACGACGGCGACGACGGCAACGGCGACAGCGCGGCGATGTTTGCGCCCGAAGCTTCCTCCACGTTCAAAAAGTTATGGAAACCAACATGTCTGACATTCTTGGAGATCGCGATTCCAACATTCCCGATACCCCGACCCGGGTTTCGGAACCCTCGCGCAAAAGCCAATTGCCCAAGCGTTTCTACAAAGAGGTCGAAGTCACCACGCAGGATGGCCAGTTCATCGTCAAACTCGATGATCGTCCTGTACGGACACCGGGCAAGGCGGTCTTGGGTTCGACTGCCGAATCCATCGCCACCGTGATGGCCCAGGAATGGCGTGACCAGCAGGAAGTGATCGATCCGATGACCATGCCGGTAACGCGCTTGGTCAATACGGCTATTGACGGTGTGGCGGCGGATATGCAGGTGGTGAAGGAAGACATCGTGCGCTTCGCCAGCTCCGACATGCTGTGCTATCGCGCCGACGGACCGGATTCCCTCGACGAGCTGCATCGCGAACATTGGGACCCGTTGATCGAGTGGGCCCATGCGTCGCTCGGCGCGCGCTTTTCGCTGGCTCAGGGCATCATGTATGTGGAACAGCCGGCGGAAACCATGGCGGCGTTCAACACCTATGTCGGCATGATTGATGATGCATTGGCACTGGCGGCCAGTCATCTGGTCACCACATTGACCGGGTCGGCGATCATCGCTCTGGCCGTTTACAAGGGCGAGGTCGGTCTCGACGAGGCCTGGAAAATCGCCCATGTGGACGAGGACTGGAACATCGCCCATTGGGGCGAGGACGAAGAAGCCAAAGAGCGCCGTGCGACCCGTTTCGTGGACATGAAGGCGGCCTGCGACTGTATTGAGGCACTGCGCAGTTAGAGTACGCCATCCATCCGTGTCGAATTAGACGTTAACGTGGCGCGAACGCGCTAGCCCGGCCTCTCGGGCTTGCCTATCGTGCGCGGATGAAAGTTGCACCGGCGATTCCTGAAACTGAGCCCAAAGAGGCTCCTCAAAGCACCGTGGCCAAGGGCATGGTGCTGATGATTATCGCCATGCTGATGCTGCCGATCATGGACGGCATCGCGAAACTGCTGACACTGGAATATGACGTCTCGGCGGGCCAGACCACGTTTGGGCGCTTTCTGGTCCAGGCCAGCCTGCTGGGGCCGATCATCGTTGTCATCTATGGCGCTAGGGCGCTGATCCCAAGCCAGTTGCTGCTGAACCTGTTGCGCGGTGCGTTGATGAGTCTCGCCGTCATGCTGTTCTTTGCCACGCTGCGCTACATGCCGGTGGCTGATGCGCTTGCGGTGTTCTTCACCGAACCATTTATCCTGACAATCCTGTCGGTGATCATCCTGAAGGAAAAGGTCGGCTGGCGACGGCGGCTGGCGGTGGTTATCGGATTTGCCGGCGCGATGCTGATCGTCCAGCCGAGCTACGCCGTGTTCGGCCCGGTATCGCTGATGCCGATCGGCACGGCTTTCCTGTTTGCAATCTATCTCATTTTGACCCGTCAGATGGCGTCGAAAGACAATGCCCTGACCATGCAATTTGCGTCTGGCATTGGCGGTGTGTTGACGCTGTTCGTCGTTGTCGGCCTGGCCACCATTTTCGATTTCAGAGATTTCTCATCGCCCGAAATGCCGGAATTTGGCATCCGCTGGGCATTGATCTTCGCCATCGGCGCGCTTGCAACCATCGGGCACCTGCTGGTTGTCATGGCCTTCCGGCTCGCCAGCGCCTCCATCCTGGCACCGTTTCAATATCTGGAGATCGTCACCGGCACCCTGATCGGTTACTGGCTGTTCGGGGATTTCCCAGATGCGTTGAAGTGGCTGGGCATCGCCATCATCATCGGATCGGGCATCTATCTGTTCCTGCGCGAGCGCGCTGTCGCCGTCGCTACTGACTAAAGCCTTTCGGCATGCCAGGTGATGTGATCTTCCATGAAGGTCGAGATGAAGAAATAGGAATGATCGTAGCCTTCCTGCATCCGCAAAGTCAGCGGAATACCGGCGTCCTGACAGGCCTTTTCAAACAGCCAGGGACGCAAACCGTCCTCAAGGAATCCGTCGGCTGCGCCCTGATCGATCAGGACATCGTTGAGCCGCGCGCCGTTTTCAACGAGCAGTGTGGCGTCATAGTCGGCCCAGGCTTCGGGGTTGTCGCCCAAATAGCGTTCAAATGCACCTGAGGACCAATCAGCGGTGGTTGGTTGCACGATGGGCGCAAAGGCCGAGCAGGATTTGTAGAGATCCGGATTTTTCAGCGCCATAGTCAGCGCCCCATGGCCACCCATGGAATGGCCGAAAATACCCTGCCGGTCGGCGTCGACATTGAAGTTCTGCAGAACCAGTTTTTGCAGTTCGTTGCGGATGTAGGAATACATGCGGTAATTCTTGCGCCAGGGCTCGTTCTGGGCATCGAGATAGAAGCCTGCACCTGAACCGAATTGCCAATTGTCGGCTTCGTCCGGCACGTTGTCGCTACGTGGGCTGGTATCGGGGCAGACAACCGCGACGCCATGCTTGGCCGCATGGGCCCGATACTCGCCTTTGTCCATCACATTGGCATGGGTGCAGGTGAGGCCGGAGAGATACCACAGAACCGGCACGGGGCCGTCGGCTGCCTGGGGCGGCATGTAAACGGCAAACGTCATGTCACAGTTACATTCGCTGGAAGAATGGGAATAAACGCCCTGTGTGCCGCCAAAGGAAAGCGCTGTGGATTCGGTTTTCATAGTCGTGCTCCTGTTCAGGATTGTCTTTGACGATTGAGCTGCTGAACCACCAATCGGTCAAGCGCCTGGAGAAAATTTGAGCGGTCTTTGGCTTCAAACCCGCGGTTATAGGTCTGGCTGTTGGTGGTTTCCCGCAGATGTTGTTTCAGATCCCGCATGGCCAGCGCCATGCCGATGGTTTCCTCGGTAAAGACTTTGCCGGTTGGCCCCAACGGTGTGCCGCCAGCCTCAAGAATACGGGAGGCGAGGGGGATATCGGCCGTAATCACCACGTCGCCCGCGCCGCATCTTTCGGCAATCCAGTCATCAGCTGCGTCCGCGCCAGAAGCCACGACAATGGTCTCGATCATCGGGTCGCGGGAAGGGCGCATGCCGCCATTGGAGACGATCTTGACCGGCAGTTGGTAGCGCGCGGCAACCTTCACTGTCTCGTCCTTGACTGGACAGGCATCGGCGTCGATGAAAATGTTCATGGGCTTGGGGCTATTCCGACGCGTTGGGTTGGCAGCGCAACAGCAGGGTGCCGTCCTTGATCATCACAATGAGTTCTTTTTGGTCGGACGGGATCTTGCCGATGGAAATCGTCGCGTTACCGCCGCTGCCCGTGATCTGATAGACCGGCGTGTCATTGTTTGACCGGCCGATCTGCAGTTTTGGGAATTTGCGAATGTCGTTGTCGACGGCGGACAATTGCTGCAGGCCACCGGGTCCGCGGTAAAAGACCAGGCTGCCAACCAGCAGTTCCGGCTGCGGCAGTTGCGGCGAAGCATCACCGATCACAGCAGGGCTACTTGTATCGATCTTGGTGGAACAACGCTGCAAGGCGGCCTGCCAGTCTTCACCCGTGGGGTCGCGATCCCAGGACGGAAGCACGACCGACCAGGCACCGACCACTTGCTGTAGGAAATTGATGGAAAGTTGCAAGACGGCCTGATTGCCCTCTTCGCTGGCGGTTTGTGCGAAGGCAGGGGAGGAGGCGGTCGTCGCAGTGGTCCACAAAGCGACAGCACCGAACAACGACGCAAGCGGCTTATTGATTGACATTAAAGAGATCTTCCTTGTTGGACGGGCAGAGCAGGAAAAAGCCGGTTTCTTCAATCATGAAGCGTGCCTTTGGTGCCTTTTCCAACGGTTTTGAGAACCGCACCCGCAGCAGCAGGTTCTGTCCCTTCAAGGTCCAGACCTGCTGGGAATTGTTGAGTTGTTTGACCGCCAACTCAGACAACAAACGGATTTGCCCCGTTTTTATGTCGAGCCTTTGCAGTCCCTTATCGGTTCGATAGTAAACCACGTCGCCGAAAAGACCATCGATGTCGGGCAATTGTTGAGCCGCGCTGGTTTCAAATCTTAGTGGTTTCAGCGTGAGCTGCTGGTAGCAGCGCTTTGCTGCCTCCTGAATGGCCGCCGAGGTCAGGCCGTCGGTGACCGAGGCCACCCTTGTCCAGGCGCCGAGCAGAAGCACATCCAGTGCGTCGGCCAGTTTCTTGGCTTCGGCAGCGGCCTTTTCTTCTTCCGTCAGCGGCTTTGCTGCATTTGGATCGGGTTCCGGCTTCTTGCGGCGCAGCAGGTATTTGGGATCGACCTTGGAGCCTTTTGGCAGAACCACGGTGTTGGTCGTATTGGCAAAGTCCGATGATTGCGCCTTGGCTTTCGGCGGTGCAAATGCAAACGCCACAGCCAGAGCGGCAGCGGCGAACGCTGCGTTTGCGCAGGTCCGCCGCCACGGGTTCATCCGATGCGTCGAGTGGAAATCAGAATTCGACAACTGAGCGGATCGATTCGCCTTGGTGCATCAGGTCAAAAGCCTTGTTGATGTCTTCCAAAGGCATGGTGTGGGTGATCATTGGATCGATCTGGATCTTGCCGTCCATGTACCAGTCGACGATCTTTGGAACGTCGGTACGACCGCGTGCGCCGCCAAAGGCAGTACCGCGCCAGGAACGACCTGTAACCAGCTGGAAGGGACGGGTGGAGATTTCCTGACCGGCACCGGCAACACCGATGATGATCGATTCACCCCAGCCCTTGTGGCAGCATTCCAGCGCTGCACGCATGACCTTGGTGTTGCCGATACATTCAAACGAATAGTCGGCACCGCCATCGGTCACCTCAACCAGGTGATCGACGAGATTGTCTTCACCGACTTCCGACGGGTTGACGAAGTGGGTCATGCCGAACTTCTCGCCCCATTCCTTTTTGGAATTGTTGAGGTCAACACCAACGATCTTGTTGGCGCCGATCAGGCGCAGGCCCTGAATCACGTTCAGGCCGATGCCGCCCAGACCGAAGACGACGGCATTACAGCCAGGCTCGGCTTTCGCGGTGTTGATCACGGCGCCGATTCCTGTGGTGACACCACAACCGATGTAGCAGATCTTGTCGAAGGGAGCGTCTTCACGCACTTTCGCCAGAGCGATTTCGGGCAGTACGGTGAAGTTGGCGAAAGTCGATGTGCCCATATAGTGCATGATCGGCTTGCCATCGATCGAGAAGCGGCTAGTGCC
>JABSRX010000182.1 GCA_013214695.1 Rhizobiaceae bacterium
AGGTCGTCCAGCACCAGCACCAGCGGCTGCTTCTGGGACGCCGATTTCAGGAAGGCGGTGATGGAGTCGAAGAGCCTAAACCTAGCTTGCTCCGGGCTGTCCAGCTGTGGTGGCGGACTCAGGTCGGGTAGGCGTTCTTTTACGTCGGAGACCACCTCGGCGATGTCCGCCGCGCCAGCACCCATTCAGGTGAAAGGCAAATATCTCTATGGCGCCCCTGCTGCCGAGTTGGATCTTGAGGGCAGCATTCGTCTGAAGCCAGTGCGCAACCGCGACGTTGCCAAAGGCTATGTGTTCGGCCTGGACGGCGAAGAGACGCCGGGAGGCACTTTCATCAATCTGGACAAGCTGCCGAAAACCAATGCCGAAGGTGTTGCGACATTTGACGCCCTGCTCGATCAGTTGCCGAAGACCACCCTGCCCCTGATTGCCGACGTGCAGGTGCGCATGCGCGAATCCGGCGGCCGGGCTGTCGAGCGCACTCTGGAACTGCCGGTCCAGGCACCCGGTCCGATGATCGGCTTGAAGGCCCGGTTCGAAGAAGGCCAGGTCGCGGAAGGCGCGACGGCCGGGTTTGATCTCATTGCGCTGGATCAGGAGGATCAGCGCATTGCCATGAGCGGTCTGAACTGGTCGCTCTACCGCATTGAGCGCAACTACCAATGGTACCGTTCTGGCGGCAGCTGGCGCTATGAGGCGGTTGAAATTCCGCGCCTGATGGAAAACGGCCAGATCAATCTGAGCGCCACCGATACGGCCGCCCTGTCCTTCCCGGTGCAGTGGGGCCGTTACAAGCTTCAGGTGGAAAGCCCACGGGCCAGTGGCCCGGCAACCAGCTTCACCTTTAACGCCGGTTGGTATGTCGACGCCTCCTCCACTGATACGCCGGATGCCCTGGAACTGGCGCTCGATAAGGCCAGTTACAAAGCCGGTGAAACCGCCAAGCTCAACGTCACTGCACGCCATGCGGGGGAACTGCTGGTCGCCATCGGCGCTGACCGTATTCAGGACGCCTTCCGCGTCGCGGTGAAGCCCGGTGACAACCCGATCGATATTGAAGTCAAGGCTGACTGGGGCGCTGGCGCCTATGTCACGGCGACCCTGTTCAAGCCGGGCAGTCTGGCAGATACCCGCCTGCCCGCCCGCTCGATCGGTACCCAATGGCTGGCTGTTGATCCTGGAGACCGGTCGCTCGCCGTATCTCTCGATCTGCCGGAGAAGATCAAACCAAACGCACTGTTGGACATCCCCGTCAGCGTTGCCAATGCCGCGCCAGGCGAAGAAGTCTTCATCACGATTGCCGCTGTTGATGTGGGCATCTTGAATTTGACCCGCCACGCGCCGCCCAACCCGACTGGGTGGTATTTCGGTCAGCGCAAGCTTGGCTTGGAGATCCGCGACCTCTACGGACGTCTGATCGATGGCTCTCTGGGCAGTTTTGGACGCATCAGGTCAGGTGGTGATGGCCCGGGTCTGACGGCGGAAGGCAGTCCGCCGACCGAGGAATTGCTGTCGCTGTTCTCCGGCGTCGTTCAGCTCAATGCCGCTGGCAAAGCCGAGATCTCGTTTTACATCCCTCAGTTCAGCGGCACCGCCCGTGTGATGGCCGTTGCCTGGTCGTCCAAGGCCGTTGGACAGGCAAATGGCGATGTGGTCATTCGCGACCCGGTCCTGTTGAGCGCCAGCTTGCCGAAGGCCCTTGCGCCGTCGGACAAGGTTCAAACCATCGTGGAAATCCACAACACCGATGGCGCTGCAGGCACCTATGAATTGTCCATTGCAGGCGACGACCTGGTCAAACTGGACCCGTATCCCGATACCTTGGAGTTGGCTGCCGGCGAACGGCGTGTCATTGCGTTGTCCATGGAAGCGGTCAAACCGGGACAGGCCCGGCTGGACTTTGAGGTATCGCGCGATGGCGCGCCTCTCACGCAGGTTTCCCGTGCGTTGAAGATCAGGCCCGCAACCACCCCCGTGGCCACCAAGTCTGAATTCCTGCTCGCCGCCAACAGCGGCAGCGTCACCATCGATCAGACGCTGTTAAGCGACTCCTACCAGTCCGGTGCCGAAGTCGGCATTCATGTCGGCTACAACAAGTCTTTGGATGTTTCCTCGCTGCTGATGCGCCTGGATCGATATCCCTATGGCTGTGCCGAACAGACGGTGAGCCGCGCCATGCCGCTGCTCTACCTGTCGGAGTTCAATGTGCCCGACGCCCTGTCGCCCTCGGTTGATCTCAATCAGCGTGTTGACGGTGCCATCCGCCGTGTCGCCAACTTCCAGTCCGCTGGCGGTGGCTTTGGCCTTTGGGGTCCCGGCTCCAGCGGTGGATTGTGGTTGGACGCCTATATCAGCGACTTCCTCACGCGAGCCCGCGAAAAGGGTTTTGGCGTGCCAGAACAGACCATGCGTCTGGCAATCCAGAACCTGCAGAACCGTCTGGCCTACCAAAATCAGATCCAGGGCACCGGCGATGACTTCGCCTATGCGCTGTATGTTCTGGCCCGCAACCGCCTCGCCTCAGCGGCCGATCTGCGCTACTACGCCGACACCCAGTTGGACGCCTTCAAGACGCCTCTGGCGCGGGCGCATCTGGCTGCGGCCCTATCGCTGTACAACGAACAGCAGCGGACCAACCGCACGTTCAGTTCTGCCGTCGACATGGCCAACAGAAGCCTTTCTGTAAACTACACCAACGACTATTACGGCTCCTTGTTGCGCGATGGCGCCGCCATGCTGGCCCTGGCGGCCGAAACGCCGTCAGCCGCCAATCTGGTGCCGGATCTGCTGAAATTCGTCGACAGCGAGGTGGGCTATCGCAAATACACGTCGACCCAGGAAGACGCCTGGATAGTGTTGGCCGCCCGTGCTGTGGAAGAAGCCAATCGCAGCCTGCGTCTGTCGGTGAACGGAGATCAGACCCTTGGCGCGCTGAAGCGCAAACTGTCCGGTGCTGAACTGGCCGCTGCGCCAATTTCCATTGCCAATCAGATGTCGCAACCGGTGACTGCCGTGGTGACGAAATATGCGGCTCCCTTGCAGCCCCTGCCGGCTTCCTCAAATGGGTATGAGATCGTCCGCAAATATTATCGTCTGGACGGCAGCGAAACGACGCTCAACGACGTTCAACAAAACGAGCGCTTTGTCGTTGTGCTGACGGTGTCGGAGTTCAACAACGCCGCATCCCAGGTGATGGTCAGCGACCTTCTGCCCGGTGGGTTCGAAATCGACAATCCGCGACTGGTGCAAAGCGCCGAATTGGAGAATTTCAGCTGGCTCGGTGACGTACGGGCGGCACACACGGAATTCCGCGATGATCGCTTCCTCGCCGCGTTCCAGCGCAATGTGGGCGATCCGCGCACTTTCAATCTTGCCTATGTCGTGCGGGCTGTAACTCCGGGCCAGTTCACCCACCCGGCTGCATCCGTGGAGGACATGTACCGTCCGCACTATTCCGCCAGAACGGCCAGTGGCTATCTGGAAGTCAAAGCAGCACGCTGAGCCATGCGACGGATAGGGCCGCAAAATCGGGAGAAACTGACGCGCACTCTGGTTCGTGTGCACATTGTGCTGGCCTGCTGTGCCCTGGGGCTTGCGGTTGTGCTGGCGGCGACTTTCGCGGTTTTGAGCAGCGCCTATCCGGCAAAGCCTCTGCTGGCCAAGATTGACGACTATTCCATTGAGGTTGTCGACCGTCATGGCGATCACCTGCGCATCTTCACCAACCGCGGCGACCGCTGGCGGTTGAAGACCGATCTGGACCAAGTTGATCCCAACTTCCAACGCCTGCTGGTCGCTTATGAGGATCAGCGCTTTTTTAGCCATCACGGTGTCGACCCATTGGCACTGATGCGCGCGGCCGGTCAGTTTGCGTCTTCCGGCCGTGTGATCTCCGGCGGGTCGACGATCACCATGCAGCTGGCGCGGCTGCTGGAACCGCGCAAGCAGCGCAGCCTGGGAGCGAAATTCTGGCAGATCTTCCGGGCGCTTCAGCTGGAAACCCAGCTCACAAAGCGTGAGATTCTCCAGCACTACCTGACGCTCGCTCCCTATGGCGGCAATATCGAAGGGGTGCGCGCGGCCGCCCTGTCCTGGTTCGGCAAGGAGCCGTCCCGACTGGCGCTGCGCGAGGCGGCGCTGCTGGTGGCTCTTCCGCAGGCACCGGAACGCCGCCGCCCCGACCGTTTCGCAGATCGGGCACAAAAGGCCGTCAAACGGGTTCTGGCCCGATTGGCAAATGATGGGCTGGTAGACCAGGCGGAAGTTGAACGCGTGGCGGCCCTGCCCTTCAAAGTGCAGCGTCGCTCCATTCCCATGTTGGCGCCGCACCTGGCCCAGGCGGCCGTCGATCGTGATCCACAGGCGCTTCGGCACCAATCGACACTCGACGCCAAACTACAGCGCCGCATGGAAACCCTGGCGCAGCAATCAGCCCGCCGGGTCTCGAACCGAGCCTCCGTCGCCATTGTGGTGGCTGACTCGCTCAGCGGCGAAATTCTGGCCAGCGTCGGCTCGCCTGGGATCAACGATCAGGCCCGCCGGGGATGGATCGACATGACCCGCGCTCCGCGCTCTCCCGGATCGACACTGAAGCCCTTCGTCTATGGCTTGGCGATTGAGGATGGATTGGTCCGCCCGGCCTCGATGATTGCCGATCGTCCTGCTGATTTTGACGGGTACCGGCCGACCAATTTCGACATGACCTTCCAGGGCGACGTTTCGGTGCGGCGCGCCCTGCAGATGTCACTGAATGTGCCAGCGGTGAAACTGATGGATGCGGTTGGCCCATCCCGACTGATCGCCCGTTTCAACCGGACTGGCGTCGCCCCCCGCTTTGCCCAGGGTGGCGCTGCCGGACTGGGGCTGGTTCTCGGCGGCACATCGATGACCTTGACCGAACTTGTGCAACTCTATGCCAATCTGGTCAGCGTTCACCCCAAACCCCTTGCGCTAGGCGACGGCATTCGATCGAAAGCCGGTGGCCTGGCCGGGCGACGGCTGATGTCACGGGTCGCTTCCTGGCATGTGATCGACATGCTGGCAGGCGTGCCCCAACCGGTTGGATCAAGCCAATTGCCGATCGCCTACAAGACCGGCACCAGCTACGGCTATCGCGATGCCTGGTCGATCGGCTTTGATGGACGTCATGTCATCGGCGTCTGGGTGGGCCGTGCTGACAATGGCCCGGTCCCCGGCATCACCGGCATCAAAACCGCCGCGCCGATCCTGTTCAGCGCCTTTGAAGCCTCCGGGCTGGAATCAACGGGCTTTGCGCCGGCTCCTCCAGGCGCCATCCGCGAAGACCTAGCCGACCTGCCCGCAGCGCTGAAGACTTTTGAAGAAAAGTCCCACCGTATGTTGTTTTCAAGCGTTGCGACCGAGGACATCCTAGCCGTGGCCTTTCCCGCCCATGGCGACGAATTGGAAGTTTCCCAGTTTGCCGACGGGTCCGCGGCGCCGATTATGATCAAGCTGCAGGGCGGCGTCCCGCCATTTCGACTGTTGGAGAATCAGCAGCCCGTGGCGCAGATATTTCGTCAACGCCGCCTGATGTGGTCCCCGAAGTCGCGCGGCACCGCCACGCTGTCGGTGATTGACGCCATCGGACAGAGCCAGGCGCTCGATGTACGGATCCGTTAGGCCGCAGAGCGACGCCTAAAAAGACCAAGCAATTCAATTGCCTGTGGATGGCGGTACGGCGACAAAGCTTGCCAAACGCTGGAAAACGGGCAAGGATGCGAAATCTTTCCGTTACGGAAACGAAATTAGGGCGCTAAAGGCCTGGTCCGGCGCTGCCTCCTTGGAGACAGCGCCTTGTCGGTTAGCAATTGGGGGGATTAACCGACCCAGGAAGGTTCTTTAGAACCCTGCCCCTGCCTGGCTGCAATTGGGACGTTGGAGGCCAGGCAGGGATGCTTCTAAATCACGCCGCACATGAAAGTTCATGGCTTAAGTGCCGAAGCGTCGGTGAAGCAAATGTTGGGGGCTCGTTACACCGACTGATCCAGTGATACCGGATGTGTGCATGGCAAAGTGTGCAATATTGCACACTGCTGAACACGATCCGGTTTTTTTGTGAAAAACAACACAGACAGCCGGTTTTGGCCGGCTAGTTCAGCTCCAGCACATTGACGGTCTTCGCCCCAGTTTCGCCCCGCGTCAGGGCATATTTTGTATAGAGATCGAGATCGGTGACGCAGGCAATATCAGGATCGCTGGGACAGGGTTTAAAGCCAGATTGACCGGTGCTCAGAGCTTCCAGATCGGCAGGTTCGGCAAACGGTTTGAACAGCTTGATGGTCTTTTGATCGGCGGCCAGTCGGGCGACCGAGTAGAGATAGGCTGGCTTCCCGTCATCTTCATACTCAATCTGCATGACATAGGTGTTTTCGGCAATCTGTTTCAGCAGCAATTTGCCATCCCCCTCTTCTTCAGGCGCGGAATAGCTGTCACCGGTTCTGACCAGTGTGACCTGATCGTCCTCGCCTGGAAACTCATATTTGATGGACTGGAAGGGGTAATCCGCGTCGCCAACATCGATCAGCGGGGTTTGGCTGGTGAAACAGGCGCTCAACAGCAGCAGCAATGGCAGAGCGGCCAGCTTGAATGGCGCTTTAAGGCATTTCATGGTCCAGATCCTCCAACCTGTTCGGCCCATTCAGTCTGAACAAAAACTGTGTTGGCAAGATGGTTGGCAGGTCTTTTTGAAGTCTTCAATCCCGGCAGCCGCGGCTTGGCTTTGAAATCCGCCCCGAATTGGCTATCGAAGAGCAACGCCTAGTTGGAATCGGACGCTCATGGAAAAACTGGATTTGCTCGCCATTGGTGAAGTCATGGCGGAGCTGCGGCGTGATGACGGATCAGGCTTTGCCGTTGGATTTGCCGGCGACACGTTCAACACCGCCGTTTACACGGCACGGGCGATGGGCGCTTCGGCGGCCAATGTCGGCTATTTCACCCGGGTTGGCACCGATCCGCTGTCGTCTGATCTGATCGCCCTGGCCAAGGACGAAAACCTCGATACGCATCATGTGGCCCAGGACCATGACAAGTTGATCGGCATTTATGCCGTATCAACCGATTCCACCGGCGAGCGCAGCTTTTCCTATTGGCGGGAAAACTCGGCGGCTCGGCAATTGTTTTCCCACGATGAAAGCGTCAATGCCCTGCCCGCCGCGCGCATCACCTATCTGTCGGGCATCACACTGGCGATTATCAGCGCCCCCGCACGCCGCCGTTTGATGGACCATCTGGCGGCCCAGTCAGCCACCGGCGAAACGCTTGTGGCGTTTGATTCAAACTATCGGCCAAAGTTGTGGGAAGACCAGGCCACGGCGCGCAATGTCATGGCGGAAATGTGGGAGATTGCCGATATCGCCCTGCCCTCCATTGATGACGAAATGGACCTGTTCGGCGACACGAGCGAAGACTCGGTCATCAGCCGCTTTTCCAAGAAAGCCTGGCACGCTTGCGCCATCAAGCGCGGTGTTAAGGGGCCCGCATCGCTCACCCTCGCCGCCTCCGACATGCCCGACTTTCCGCCGGCCGCTCGGGTCGTCGACACGACGGCTGCCGGCGACAGCTTCAACGGCGGTTATTTTGCAGCACTGTTGCAGGGCAAGATGGAAGCGGAGTGTCTGCTCGGCGGCCACAACCTGGCCTCTCTGGTCGTCGGCGCACCAGGTGCTATCATCGCCAAATAAGCCAAAGGAGCCCGCCATGATCGACCATATGGGGATCAGCGTCACCTGCTTCGACCAGGCCAAAGCCTTTTACTGTCTTGGCCCCCTAAAACTGTGCCACTATTTGAGTGTCACAGGAGGAACGAGGGATGGCCCGGAAACGGTATTCAGATGAGGATGCACTGAAGCTGCTGCGCGAGATCGATGTGCATTTGCACGATGGTCTGGATGTTGTGAGCGCGTGCCGCAAGGCAGGGATTTCAGACAAGACGTATTATTACTGGCGTAAGAAGTTCGGTGGAATGGGCCGACCTCAACTGTCGGAGATGCGGGCGCTCCAAAAAGAGAACGAGCGGCTCAAAAAGATTGTCGCTGACCTTCAGCT
>JABSRX010000183.1:0-6675 GCA_013214695.1 Rhizobiaceae bacterium
TTCACGCTCAACATTCTTTTCAAAAGAGTCGGGCGTGCCGAAAAAGTCGACCATCACCGAGTGGTCGATAACCAAGTCTACCGGGACCTGCGGATTAATCGCTGCCGTATCACCACCCAAATTGGCCGTTGCATCCCGCATGGCCGCCAGATCAACGACTGCCGGAACGCCGGTAAAGTCCTGCATCAACACGCGCGCCGGACGATAGGCGATCTCCTTGCCGGCGCTGCCCCGGTTGTCGATCCACTCAGCAACCGCCTTAATGTCAGCGGCCGTCACTGACCGCCCATCTTCAAACCGCAACAGATTTTCAAGCAGCACTTTCAGTGAAAACGGCAGCTTCGAGACACCGGTCAGCCCATTCTTTTCCGCCTCGACCAGACTGAAATAGACATATTCCTTTCCGTCGACCGTCAGGGTCTTTTTACAGGAAAAACTGTCGAGCGATGCGGACATGGGCGAAAACTCCTTGGTCAGTTTGGACAGCACCGTTGCTTACGCAGAAACAGGCGTCGGTCTCACATTGTATAGGCGCAACTTCATGTCAGCGTCCAGAAGCGCAAAATCAAGACCAGTCGCTGTTCAGTGATCAAAACGGACCACCGACCGTCCCGCGGGGCGTGCGGCAAGATTTGCAAACCAACCGAAGCCTGCTACAGGACGGGCGCAACCTGAAACAGACTGGACGCGTGATGACTTCACAGCCTGACGAAACCGGCAAGCCGGCTGAAGAACAGATCAATCCGACTCTGAAGCTCGCCCTGGAGATCGGCCCGATCATCCTGTTCATTCTGTCTTACAATTTCGGTGATCGTCTGATCGAGGCTTTCAATCTTGGCGAGCCGTTTACACGGCCGATTTTCCTAGCGACGGCGGTCATCATGATTGCAACGCTGATTTCGATCGCCGTGTCCTGGTCCGTCACCCGCACCTTGCCGGCCATGCCGATCGTCACAGCGGTCGTCGTTTCCATTTTCGGTGGTCTGACGCTTTATCTGCAGGACGATACGTTCATCAAACTGAAGCCAACCATCATCAACACCCTGTTTGGTGTCACACTGATCAGCGGCATGCTGATGGGCCGCAGCTTCCTCAAGGTTGTGATGGGTCCAGCCTTCGAGTTGGATCAGGAAGGCTGGAACAAACTGACCTGGCGCTGGGGCTTTTTCTTTTTGTTTCTGGCCGTCGTCAACGAAGTGGTCTGGCGTAATTTCTCCGAAGCCTTCTGGGTCGGCTTCAAGTTCTGGGGCATGAGCGGCCTGACCATGGCTTTTGTCGCCTGCCAGCTACCGATGATGATGAAGCACTCGCCGGATCAGCAAGAAGATTAGAGCCTGCTCTAACTGGCTGCCAGCAATTCCTGGATCTTCACCTTCAGAGTCTGGAATTTTTCCGCATCAATCGGGCCAACAATCTTGTGGCGCACGATCCCGTCAGGCCCCACCAGCAGCGTTTCCGGTATGCCATAAAAGCCCCACTCAATCGCCGTGCGGCCCCTTGGGTCGACCCCTACGCGCGAATAGGGATTGCCAAGAACACCCAAGAAACGGCGGGCGTTCTCTGCCCGGTCCTTATAATTGATGCCGACAATATTCAGCTCTTCGTTCTCAGCCAGCTTCATCAGCACCGGATGTTCGGCCCGACAGGGCACACACCAGGATGCAAAAATATTCACCAGCGAAACCTTGCCGTTCAGGTCGGCGCTTTTCAGACCGGGTACCTGCTGGCCATTGTCCGTGAATCCAGCCAGGGGTTGCAGGTCAAAAGCCGGTACCGGTTTGTCGATCAGCGCCGATGGCAGCTCGGAGGTATCGCGTCCTGAAACCAACTGAAAATAGAAGACCGTCGCCAAAGCAGCGAAGAACAGCAGCGGTGCAGCCAGCAGAAACATCCGCATGGGGGAGGTACGTTTTTCAGTCATTTGCGCGGGAAGCTCTCTTGATACCGGCCTGTTCCAGTTTCGCCAATTGGCGCTTGCGGCTCTTGTGGGTCACCAGAATCCAGACCACCAACAGCAACAGCACCACCGTCGTCACCGAGTAGGCCGACAGGATGAAACCGAAATATTTCGTTCCGAACAAGGCCTCCATCAGCTTGCCTCCGAAGTTGTTGAGCCCATTTTCTTGCCACCGGTTTGATGACTGCGCGCCGCTTTGCGCTGAGCTGTTCTGATCTGGCGCCGCATGATCTCATTGCGCATGGCCATCAGATGCAGGGTGGTAAACAGCAACAGAAAGGCCAGGCCCATCACCAAAAGCGCCTGCAGAAACTCGGGTGCCAAAGAAGGGCCGCCCTGACGGATGACGCTGGGACCCTGATGCAGCGTGGTGAACCACTCAACCGAAAAGCGGATGATCGGAATGTTGATCGCGCCAACCAGGATGGCAACCGCTGCCATGCGGGCAGACTTTGCCGGCTCCTCAACAGCGTTCCAAAGTGCCATCAAGCCCAGATAGATGATCAGAAGAACCAAGAAACTGGTCAGCCGGGCATCCCATTCCCACCAGGTGCCCCACATCGGGCGCCCCCAGATCGATCCGGTTGCCAGGCCCAGAAAGGTGAATGCGGCGCCGATCGGTGCTGCAGACCTAGCAGCAACATCAGCAAGCGGGTGGCGCCATACCAATACGCCCAACGCACCGGATACCATCACCATATAGGCGCCCATGGCCATCCACACGGAAGGCACATGGACAAACATGATGCGCACGGTGCGGCCTTGCTGATAGTCATCCGGTACTGAAAAGCTCAGCCACAGCCCGACGCCCAGCAATACGATCGTCGCCACCCAAAGGTAGGGCAACAAAACTTTGACCAGTGCCAGAAAGCGCGTTGGATTGGCCAACGCGGTCAGACCAGACGGCTTCTTGATAGCATCCGTGCTCATAACTTCCTCATCAATCCAATCCTAGTCGCAAGGCGAAGGCGGCAGCAAACGGCCCCAACACCGAAAAAAACAACGAGATCGCTGTAACCAGCAAAAACGGCGGTAAAAAGGGGTCTGGCTCGGTTACCGCAGCCCGGACGGCACCCACGCCGAAGATCAAAACCGGTATGCAAAGGGGCAGAACCAGTACCGACAGCAAAAGACCGCCGCGCGGCAAAGAGACCGTCACCGCTGCCCCCACAGCGCCAATGAACGAAATCGCCGGCGTGCCCACGAAAAGGGTGGCCATCGAAGCTGACACGGTCGTTGCGTTCATACCCAAAAAGATACCGAAGATGGGGACCGTCAGAGTCAGCGGCAGACCAGTGACCAACCAGTGGGCGAAGGACTTGATGAAGACCTGCGCCGGCAGCGGAACCGGCGACAGGATCATCTGGTCCAACGAGCCATCTTCGCGGTCAATCTGGAACAGTCTTTCCAATCCCAGCAATCCGGCCAGCAAGGCTCCGATCCACAATGTTGCTCCGCCAATGGTCGACAGCAACTCGGCGTTTGGACCCACAGCAAAGGGCATCGCCACCACGACGGCGAGAAAGAACAGCAAGGCCGTTGCTGCACTGCCACCCGATCGCAGCGCCAATCTGAGATCGCGAATGAGCAGCGCCTTCACTCTTCCGTCTCCGCTGCATAGGGTTCCAGCACCATCTGCCTGGCGCCATCAAGCCCGAGCGGAATATGGGTGGCGGCGACGATCAGGCCATCATCTTCCAGATGCGCTTGCATCAATGCCGCAAATTGCTGCTCTGACGCGGCATCCAGTCCAGAAGTGGGTTCGTCGAGAATCCAGATCGGTCGATAACTCACCAACAACCGCGCAATGGCAATGCGCCGCCGCTGGCCCGTCGACAAGTGTGCAAATGGAACAGTCTGCAGACCGTCCAGACCCACCATATCCAGGGCTTCGTCCACATCGAGATGGGGCTGACCGCAAAAGTCCTGCCAAAACTGCAAATTCTCTTCGACACTCAAGGCGGGCTTCATGGCGTTTTCACCGCCCAGATAATGGCAGAGATCGGCCACCGATTGGCCAGCAAATTCGGCCTCAGGCTCGACAATCTCGATGCTGCCGGATTCCGATGACAGCAGCCCGGCCAGCGCCCGCAAAAGCGTCGACTTTCCAGCACCATTGGCACCGCTGACAATAAGCGCTTCTCCAGTCGCCACAGAGAAAGACAAATCCGAAAGGATTCGCTCTTCTCCGCGATTGACTGTGAGATTTTGGATCTGCAGCTTCATAATCAGCGGTTTAACCACTGGCTGGGGAGAGGGAAAGCCCATTGTGAGATTTCCCTCTCAGATCGCGTCACCATTACGCGATAATATTGTGATCAGGCCCGTAGGGAAAATGCGTGATGTTTTCGGCCTCTTGCTCGCCGATCACCAGGATATCGTGCTCGCGATAGCCACCGGCACCGTCGAGCTCTTCGGGGATCAGCAGCATTGGCTCCATGGAAACCACCATGCCGGGTTGCAGAACGGTGTGATTGTCCTCGCGCAGTTCCAGCCCCGCTTCACGACCGTAATAGTGGGACAGAACCCCGAAAGAATGGCCATAGCCAAACGAACGGTATTGCAGCAGATCGCGCTCGGCAAACAGATCGTTCAACTCGGCGACCACCTCACTGCAGACGGCGCCAGGGCGCAAAAGCTCAAGTCCACGTTCATGAACCGCCACATTGGCCTGCCAGATTTCGAGCGCACGCTGTGATGGCTCACCAAGAAACAGCGTCCGCTCCAGCGCCGTGTAGTAGCCGTTGATCATCGGAAACGTATTGAGCGACAGAATGTCGCCCTGCTCAAGACGACGGCAGGTCAGCGGATTGTGAGCGCCATCCGTGTTGAGGCCGGATTGGAACCAGACCCAGCAATCGCGCAATTCACTGTCCGGAAACAGTTCGGTAATTTTCTGCTCCATTGCCAAACGTCCGGTCTGAGCGATTTCCACCTCGCTGGCACCGGCTGCAATGGCGCTGTGAATGGCCGCGCCCCCAATATCGGCAACGCGCGCGCCAGCCTTGATCAGTTCAATCTCCGCCGGCGACTTGATCATGCGTTGCGCCATGGCTTGCGGCGCGATGTCGACCAGTTCGGAACCCAGGGCTGATTGCATTTTGCCCATCCATTCCACCGACAGGTGGTCAAACTCGACGCCAACCTGTCCGGTTTCGCTGTAGCCAATCAGGGACGCAATCGCTCTGAAATAATTGTCGCGTTGCCAGTCTGTGTAGATCAGATTGTCGCCATAGCAGCGGCGCCAGGGCTGCCCGGCATCGATATTGGCTGAAACGGTAACACAGTCGTCGGCGGTGACAACGCAGGCATAGGGGCGTCCGAAGGCGCAATACAGAAACCCTGAATAGTAAGCCACGCAATGCATGGATGTGAGCACACAGGCGCGCAGGCCGCGTTGCTCCATGGTGGCGCGCAATCCGGCCAGCCGGGCTTCATATTCGCGTGCTTCAAAGGGCAGGGGAGCCTTCTCGCCATTGCGCAGGCGAAAAAAGTCCGGGCGGTCATGCTGTGTCAGGTTTGGGGTGTGAATGTTCATGGTGATCTCCATCTTCTCCGGGAGACTCACCTGCCCGGAGTTTCATCAGAAATCCGGGCGTTCAGGACAATCAGCCGATCCAAAGATCAGCACACGGTGACTCGGTCTTTTTCCGTGCCTTGAACGACGCCATCGTTCAATCGTGCACACAGACAATAGCAGAGCATGCGCAACCGGTCTTGCCAAATTGCGTCACTCGATATGTCGGATATCTAGCGGTCAGGAGGTTGGGCTAGTCTTCCAAGCCGGCGATTGATCGAGCGAAGTCTCTCGCATCGAAAGGCTCCAGATCTTCTACCTGTTCACCGACGCCGATGAAGAAGACGGGCAGCTTAAATTTCGCGGCGATCGAGACCATGATGCCACCACGTGCCGTGCCATCCAGCTTGGTCATCACCAATCCATTGACCCCAGCAACATCCTTGAAGATTTCAACCTGATTGAGGGCGTTTTGACCGGTGGTCGCGTCCAGCGTCAGCAAAACAGTATGAGGCGCCGAAGGATCCTGCTTACGCAGCACGCGGATGATCTTCTCCAGCTCATCCATCAATTCGGTCTTGTTTTGAAGACGGCCCGCCGTGTCCATCAGCACCACGTCATTGCCCGCTTCTTTGGCTTCCGCATAAGCATCAAAGGCAAGGCCGGCGGCGTCTGAACCCAAATCACGGGACACAACCGTCGATCCCGTCCGGTCACCCCAGATTTTCAATTGCTCAATCGCTGCGGCGCGGAATGTGTCGCCAGCCACCAGCATGGTCGAGAAACCACCATCAACCAGCTTTTGGCTGAGCTTGCCAATCGTCGTCGTTTTGCCGGAACCATTGACACCAACCACGAGAATGACATGCGGACGATGTTCCAGATCGAGCTCCAATTCGGCAGCCACCGGCTCCAGAACCTTCTCAATCTCACCGGCCATGAATTCACGGACTTCCTCATCAGTGATGTCCTTGCCCATGCGCTGGGAGGCCAGGGAATCGGTGATGTTGAGCGCCGTTTCGACGCCCAGGTCGGCCTGGATCAGAATATCTTCCAGTTCCTGCAGCGTGTCTTCATCCAGCTTGCGCTTGGTGAAAACCGCTGTGATGTTTTCCGTCAGCTGGCTGGATGACCGCGCCAAGCCGTCTTTCAAACGGCTGAACCAACTCTTTTTCTTCTCTGGTGCCGGCGGCGGCGGCGG
>JABSRX010000183.1:6712-7878 GCA_013214695.1 Rhizobiaceae bacterium
GGCTCGGGCTCGGGCTCGGGCTCGGGCTCGGAAGCCGCTTTACCCTTCGCTTCGGCGTCAAGACGTTCCTGCTCGAGACGCTCCGCTTCCGCCGCCTCTGCCGCTCTCGCCGCTTCCGCTGCTTCCGCTGCTTGTTTCGCCTTTTCTGCTTCTGCCGCTTCTTCTTGGGCATGGCGTTCGGCTTCAGCCTTCTTGGCGGCTTCTTCAGCTTTCGCTACCTCCGCCAGTCTAGCCGCTTCTTTGGCCTGATGTTCCGCTTCCTCAACCGCGGCGGCCTCAGCAGCTTCCTTCTCCTTGGCCAGCCTTTCTGCTTCGGCCTTTTCGGCAGCCTCAGCTTCTGCAGCCTTCGCCGCTGCCGCAGCTTCGTCGGCTTTCTTTTTGTCGGCTGCTTCCTTTTCGGCCAGGGCCTTTTGCTCAGCCGCACGTTCTGCAGCTTCCCGCTCAGCTTTTGCTTGTTCGGCCTTCGCCGCTTCTTCCTTGGCCTTGGCAGCTTCTTCCGCTTCAAGTTCCGCAGCTTTTTGTTGAGCAGCTTCTTCCGCAGCCTTACGATCAGCTTCGGCTTTACGTTCTGCCTCTGCCTGGCGCTCGGCTTCTTCTTTCGCCAACCGCTCCGCTTCAGCCTTGGCTGCTTCTTCTTGAGCCTGACGTTCGGCTTCGACTTTCCTGGCGGCTTCTGCTTCCTCGGCAGCCTTCGCCGCCGCCGCCGCCGCGGCCGTTTCTTCAGCGGCTAGGGCTTCTGCATCAGGCTCGACCTCTTCCTCGCGCTTTTTCTTGCCGAAGCGAAAAAGCCGCTTGAAGAAACCTTCTTTTTTCTCCGCCATGCTGCCCCCTAAGCCGCCTGATCGACATCAAGCGAAGATCCGATCAACCGCTCGCCATCATGTCCGGTGATTCTAACGTCGATCAGTCTCCCGGGCAAAACATCGGCCACTTTCACCACGGTGAACTGTTCCGTCCGACCCAATCCATTGGTCTCCATCAACACTTTTGCCTGCCGACCAACTTGCGCATCGAGATAGGACCGCAAAGCAGTGGCGCCTTTTTCACGCAGACGGCGGGCCCGTTCCTTGATGATTGCGCCGTCAACGGGCGGCATTTTTGCCGCCGGCGTTCCTTGTCGGGCACTGAACGGGAAAACGTGCAGGAAGGTCAGGCCGGCCTCATCA
>JABSRX010000184.1 GCA_013214695.1 Rhizobiaceae bacterium
TGCCCTATCGTCTTCGGTCAAGCGCGGTGGCAACGCGTTGGGTCGCGCCCTGACAGAAAAACTTGTCTGATCGAGGCTCTGATCTGTACTAGATTGTTCTTCGGGCATGGCTTCGAGGCTCATGCCAACCTGGCGGCCGCCGGTTAGCTCGATATAGACGTCGGCCAGCAACTCAGAATCAAGCAACGCGCCGTGCAGTGTGCGCGAAGCGCGCGAAATACCAAAGCGATCGCATAGGGCATCCAGAGAATTGCGCGCGCCTGGAAATTTGCGCTTGGCAATGGCCAGAGTATCAATAACCCGCGTAACATCTACGGGAGGCTGATTGACCCGCCGCAGTTCAGCATCGAAAAACCCAATGTCGAATTTAGCATTGTGAGCAATGAGTGTACCGGTTTCGAAGAATTCGAGAAATTTTGGCAGGATATCGGCAAAGCTGGGCTTACCTTCCAACTGGGCCATCGAAATGCCGTGTATGCGTTCCGCGTCAGGGTGAATTTCCTGGTCGCCGGGATGCAGATATTCGTGAAATGTCTTGCCTGTTGGAAATCTATTGACCAGCTCAATGGCGCCAATTTCAATGATTCTGTCGCCGTTCTCGGCGGACAATCCCGTGGTTTCCGTATCAAAGATAATCTCACGCATGAATTTGGCCTCGCTGGTGCCGACGAAAACTTGGGACGCGTTTATGCCTGTCGATTCACCACTTCATCGACGATCTTAGCGACTTCCTGCCGGGCCCAATCCATTCCCTTGGATGTATCAACAACATAATCGGCTTTTGAGCGTTTCTCAGCGTCAGGAACCTGGCGCTGAAGAATAGCTTCGAATTTCTCCGCGGTCATGCCTTCGCGAGCAAGAACCCGTTCGCGCTGTACCTCTGCCGGTGCGGTGACGACGACAATTCCGTCGACCCGTTTTTCACCACCGGTTTCAAACAGAAGTGGGATATCCAAGATCGCCAACGGTTCTCCGGAGTCGATAACCGTTTGGCGAAACTTCAATTCCTCCTCGCGGACAAGCGGATGGACAATTGCCTCCAGCTTTTTCATAGCGGTCTCATTGCCGACCACATATTTGCTCAGTTCTGTGCGGTCGACTACACCATTTTTTGTGGTGCCAGGAAATCCAGCCTCAATCGGCGCCGCGGCTCTGCCGCTGTAAAGCGCATGAACGGTTGCATCGGAATCGTAGACTGGTACCTCGAGATCACGAAACATTTGTGCCGTGGTCGACTTGCCCATGCCAATGGATCCGGTGAGACCAAAAAACAAGGTCATGTTGTCTCTCCCAGATCGTCCAAGATCAGTTGGCGCAAAGCGTCATCCACCTGCGGGCGCACACCGAACCATTTTTCAAACCCCAAGACCGCCTGATGCAGCAACATGCCAAGTCCATCAATGGCCGGCATGCCCAATGATTCGGCCTGCTTCAACAAAGGTGTCATCAGCGGCGTGTAGACTATATCGTGGACAATCGTGTCAGCGGCAAAACCGCTCAAGTCCAAGGGGCTTTCGCCATCGTTCATACCGATAGATGTGGTGTTTACGATGAGCGACGGCGCGCAGGTGTCAGCTGATACCTCCGAAATCGCCATGGCTTCGCAGCGCGGGCCAAACCGCTCGACCAATTGTTGCGCACGGGTCAGAGTTCGGTTGGCAATCACTACCTTGGAAAAGCCCCGCTCCAGCAAGGCATAAATGACAGCTCTCGATGCGCCGCCAGCGCCAAGCACCAGCGCGGCTTTGGTTCGATTGTCAGCGCTGTCCCAATTCGGATGACGATCGTCGAGATTGGCTAGAAACCCATAACCATCGGTGTTTGTGCCTTGGAGCTCGCCTTCTTCCATCCAGATGGTATTGATGGCCCCAAGCGCTTCAGCTGCCGGTTGTGGGTTTTTGACGAAGGCAAAAACCGCTTCCTTGTGAGGTACTGTCACGTTGCCACCGACAAACCCATTGCTGCCGATGCTGGTGACAAACCCTTCAAGTTCATCTGGCTGGCAAGGGTGTTTCACATAATCACCACTGTCGAGCAGCCCGTGCTGTTCCAACCAATAGCGGTGAATGATCGGCGAACGAGAATGATTGACCGGCCAGCCCGTGACAAAAGCCTTCCTGAATTCAGCCATCGATGACCTCCATTTGCCGCAGCTGTTCAAGCAATGGCAGCAGAGGCAAGCCGATGATGGAAAACATATCCCCTTCGATCGCTTCAAACAGTTGAATGCCGGGGCCTTCAATTTGGTAGGCACCCACACTGCTCAACACCGCGTCACCGACGTCGCTCAGATGACGACCAATAAAACCCGGCGAAAGTGGACGCATTTTCATTTCACAGGTTGTGACGTGGCGCCAAAGAGTTTGATTGTTTTTGGAGAGCGTTACGGCGCTGTGCAGATAATGCGTGTTGCCGGACAGGGCGAGCAGCCGCCTGCGAGCGCCTTCCATATCTGCACATTTGTGAAGAACTTGGTTCTCGAATGACAAGATCTGATCGCAGCCAATGACCAGATGATGAGGCTTCTGCGCGCTAACATCCAAACCCTTCGCTTCGGCCAGGATCTGAGCTCGGTCTTCTGGAGACACATCGGCATCGTCCAACGGTGCCTCCAGAGCACGTTCATCCAGATTGGAGGCGATCTGAGCAAAGGAAAGACCAGTGCTCTCCAACAATTGGGCACGGTGGCGGCTGGCCGATGCAAGGATGAGATCTGACATTTTGTGGCTCGGTCTTTTTCAATCCGGAGGGTGTTTGCCCCTCTTTAAGAACCGTTGCGGCGCAGGGCAAGAATGGCCGCCGCGGTTTCTTCAACCGAACGCTTTGAAACATCGATCATCGGCCAATTGTTTTGCTTGCACAGACGGCGTGTATGGGCCAGCTCTTCTTGAATGGAGGCACGGTCGACATAGATGTCACCGGTTGAGTCCCGGTCGAACGCCAAAAGGCGATTTTCACGGATCTGTAGAATGCGTTCGGCCGAAGCGACGAGGGCGACAACAATTGGCCGCTGGGCGGAGAACAAGGCAGGGGGTAGATCGACGCCAGGAACCAGAGGGATATTGAATGTCTTGTAGCCGCGTTGCGCAAGATAGATGCTCGTCGGAGTCTTTGATGTACGGCTGATGCCGATGAGGATGATGTCCGCTTCTTCAATATCGTCGGGTACATTGCCATCATCATGGGCCATGGCAAATTGAACCGCTTCAAGGCGATCGAAATAGTCATCGTCCAGGGCGTGTTGCGCGCCTGAACGTCCTGACATGGTGTCGCCGAGAAATCCGTCAAAAACTTGAATGACTGGTTCCAAGACATTGACCGCCGGGACGCCCAACGCCTTACAACGGGCAATCAACATGCCTTCAAGCTGTTTGTCGACGAGGGTGTAGAGAACGATACCCGGCGAGGCGTCGACGCCGGCCAGGGCTTTTTCGAGTTTTTCAGATGTCCGTACCATCGGAGTCATATGTTCGACAGCGCGCCACTTGGTATATTGGGCCGCTGCGGCCCGGCCGGCTGTGCTCAGCGTCTCACCTGTTGAGTCTGATATGAGGTGCAAGTGGAAGAAGGTTTTTTTAGAGACCTTTTCGCGTGCTCGTTGTATCCAGCGCTTCACTGTCAATGGTCCTTTGAATTCAGCTGTGGGTGAGTGTGAATAAGTTGGATGAAAATTGATAGGGGCAGGATTGCGCCCGATGTGGCCTCATTCATCCTCAGCTTATGCGGATGGGATAGGCTTGTTCAGATGTGTAAAACTCTGGGGATAGTGGGTTTCTACAATGAGCTGCACAAAATATTAAGCGTTTGTTAACCAATTGGATTCTCCTAACCTATTGTAAAAGAATGGCAAAAAGTTTTTTCCCCACTGTTCTTCCATGGTTTTGCTTATTGTCCTAGATAGGTTTCAGACGTTTGTGGCGGGCTCCGTCTGGGATTTGGTTAAAATTCTCTTAATCCACAGACTCTAAGAAGAATAATATACGGTTACACCTCCTGCCTTCGGCGTCCGGGTGTGGAAAGACAAGCAATGAATCAGTCTGTCAAACAGCAACGAAAGATGATGCGGGTGCTGGAGGGCGAACGGTTAGAGACGCCACCGATCTGGATGATGCGGCAAGCGGGGCGGTATTTGGCAGAGTACAGAGAGGTGCGGAAGCAAGCAGGCGGATTTCTCGATCTGTGTTACAATCCGGATCTGGCCACAGAGGTTACGCTGCAACCGATACGTCGCTTTGGCTTTGACGCTGCGATTTTGTTTTCCGATATTCTGGTTATTCCCGATGCGTTGGAAGTTGGTGTGCGATTCGAAGAAGGCCGCGGTCCAATTGTGGAAACGGTAGATGCCAATCGGATAGCCCAATTGGATGCTGAAGATGCGCTTGACCATCTCGCGCCGGTTTTTGAGACTGTCTCGAAACTGCGGGAGGAGCTGCCTGGAGAAACGACGCTGCTCGGTTTCTGCGGGGCGCCGTGGACTGTTGCCACCTATATGATTGCCGGCCATGGGACGCCGGATCAGGGACCAGCTCGGCAGTTTGCGCTGAATAATCCAGAAGCATTTCAGAACCTCATGGATGTATTGGTTGATGCATCGGCGCGCTATCTGGTGGGCCAGCTGGATGCAGGCGCGGACGCGGTTCAAATTTTTGATTCCTGGGCGTCGGTTCTGGATGAGGATCAATTTGAGAAATGGTGTGTGGCACCAGTGAAATCTCTGGTCGCCAAGGTGAAGTCCGCCCGTCCGGGAGCAAAAGTCATCGGTTTTCCCAAAGGCATCGGAGCGTTTTACAGGGGTTATGGCGCCAAAACGGGCATTGATATGGTTGGGCTTGATTGGACCATGCCGATGTCCTTTGCCCAGGAAATCCAGTCAGAACTCCCGATTCAGGGTAATCTCGATCCTAAACGTTTGATTGCAGGCGGGCGCGCCCTGGATGAAGGCGTGGATGAGATACTTGAGTATCTGGCGGGGGGTCCGTTGGTTTTCAATTTGGGTCACGGCATTACACCGGACACGCCGGTCGACCATGTCAGTCAGATGGTCAATCGTGTCCGCGGAATTTAATAGTAACTCGGGTGGAGATGGTTCATGGATCTTTGGGTCAAGGCGCTGCACGTTATTTCGGTGATATCCTGGATGGCAGCTCTGCTCTATCTGCCACGCTTGTTCGTCTACCACTGTGATGCCGATGTTGGATCAGTCCAGTCGGAAACCTTCAAAACCATGGAATCGCGTCTTTTGAAGGGGATTGGAACGCCAGCAATGATTGCCACCTGGATATTCGGCATTTGGATTGCCGTGTTGTATGACACCTGGGCGGAAGTCTGGTTCCTGATCAAGTTCGCTTTGGTGATTGCAATGACTGTGATGCACTTCGTCTATGCCAAACATGCCAGGCTGTTTGCCCAAGATAACAATCAAAAACCGGCGAGATATTTCCGCATCATCAATGAAGTGCCAGCTGTGTTTATGATCATCATCGTCATTATGGTGATTGTGAAGCCGTTCTAACGTCTGCACCCATACGCATTTTTTGCTTGCAGATTCGGTGAGTCGATTCTATTTGCTGGATTACCAGTTATGCTACCGCCCCATCCGGGGTCCCGCCTCATAAGCATACGGCCACTCCCAGAAGATTGCTGTGCCCGATTTCCAACTGGTGTTTTCCCCTGCAGGTCGTCCGATCTGTGCTTGTACACTTGGACATAGAATATGGAACAAATGAAGCTCCAGGAATTGAAAGAAAAGTCGCCGAAGGAATTGCTCTCCTTCGCTGAAGAAATGAATGTCGAAAACGCCAGCACCTTGCGTAAGCAGGAGTTGATGTTTGCGATTTTGACGAGTCTCGCCGAGCAGGATGTTGAAATCATTGGACAGGGCGTTGTGGAAGTCCTCCAGGATGGCTTTGCTTTCCTACGCTCGCCAGGCGCCAATTACCTGCCGGGGCCTGACGATATCTACGTATCGCCGTCGCAGTTGCGCAAATTTTCTTTGCGCACCGGTGACACGGTTGAGGGTCCAATCCGCAGCCCACAGGACGGAGAGCGCTACTTTGCCTTGCTGAAGGTCAACAGCGTCAATTTTGATGATCCTGAAAAGATCAAACACAAGGTGCACTTCGACAACCTGACACCGCTTTACCCTGAAGAGCGGTTTCATATGGAAATTGATGATCCAGAGGCCAAGGATTTGTCGGCCCGCGTGATCGATCTGGTGGCACCGCTGGGCAAGGGTCAACGCGGGCTGATCGTTGCGCCACCACGGACGGGTAAAACGGTTCTGCTGCAAAATGTGGCCCATTCGATCGCAACAAACCATCCAGAAGCCTATTTGTTGGTGCTGTTGATTGATGAACGTCCTGAAGAAGTGACGGACATGCAGCGGTCGGTGAAAGGTGAAGTCATTTCATCAACCTTCGATGAACCGGCGACACGCCACGTGCAGGTGGCCGAGATGGTCATCGAGAAGGCGAAGCGACTGGCAGAACACGGCCGTGACGTTGTTATTCTGCTGGATTCGATCACCCGTCTTGGGCGCGCTTACAACACGACCGTACCGTCTTCCGGTAAGGTCTTGACTGGTGGTGTGGATGCAAACGCGCTGCAGCGTCCCAAGCGCTTCTTTGGTGCGGCCCGTAACATCGAAGAAGGTGGGTCTCTGACCATTATCGCAACGGCTCTGATCGATACCGGTAGCCGCATGGATGAAGTGATCTTTGAAGAATTCAAGGGCACAGGTAACTCGGAAATCGTTCTGGATCGTAAAGTGGCTGATAAGCGCACCTATCCGGCGATGGATATTTTGAAGTCCGGTACGCGTAAAGAAGATCTTCTGATTGAAAAAGCTGATCTGCAGAAGATTTTTGTTCTGCGCCGCATCCTGTCTTCGATGGGCAACACGGATGCCATTGAGTTCCTCATTGATAAGCTCAAGCAGACCAAGAACAACAGCGAGTTCTTCGACTCCATGAACACCTGATCCCAGTCGATTGTGGATCGATTCGGGAGCGCATCGAATCTGAAAGGGCACTGATTTGTCAGACACGATCTATGCCTTGTCGAGCGGTGCGGTCCCGAGTGGCGTTGCGGTGGTCCGATTAAGCGGATCTGGGGCGCTAGGTATTGCTTCTGCACTCGTAAGCAAATTGCCCAGTCACGGTTGCGTGGGCCTTAAAGAAATAAGGGATCCGAAGGACAATTCACTCCTGGATCATGGCTTGTTGGTGGTCTTTGAGGGCCCAAACAGCTTTACGGGCGAAGACGTGGTCGAGTTTCACTGCCATGGCAGTAAGCCCGTGTTGAGCTCTCTTTTCGATGTATTCGATCGACATCAAGGATGTCGTCAGGCGGAGGCTGGAGAATTCAGCCGTCGGGCATTCGAAAATGGCAAGTTTGACCTGACTGAAATAGAAGGTTTGGCGGATCTCATCGGGGCTGAGACAGAGGCTCAACGCAAGCTCGCCTTGAGACAAGCAGGCGGTGATCTCCGAGACCTTTATGAAGGTTGGCGATCAGAACTCGTGCGCTGTCGAGCGTTCATTGAAGCGGAACTCGACTTTGCCGATGAAGATGATGTCCCTGGCAGTGTCAGCGACCAGGTGTGGCGCTCGGTGTTAGAGTTATATGGTAAACTGACTGCTCATCTGGAAGATGATCGCACAGGTGAGATCATTCGTGATGGTTTGCGTGTAGTCCTGACAGGGCCACCCAATGCTGGAAAATCGAGCCTGTTGAATGCGCTTGCCAAACGCGATGTTGCCATTGTCACGCCGATTGCTGGTACGACACGTGACGTGATCGACGTTGCGCTGGATCTGGACGGTTTCAAGGTAACGGTCACCGATACGGCTGGG
>JABSRX010000185.1 GCA_013214695.1 Rhizobiaceae bacterium
TATCATTTAATATGGGTCCATGATAAAGGCAAGCTCTAGGTAAAGTACAGGTTAGTC
The DNA here is from genome assembly GCA_013214695.1 of Rhizobiaceae bacterium. Classification (GTDB taxonomy): domain Bacteria; phylum Pseudomonadota; class Alphaproteobacteria; order Rhizobiales; family Rhizobiaceae; genus Pseudahrensia. Next base: position 58 of record JABSRX010000185.1, read on the forward strand.
ATATAATGCTGAGATTTAAGCAAGGGATGAACAACCAAGACTCAAGTCGACTTGAGAATATAGCACTCAAAATCAAAGAGCTAAGTAAGAACAATCCATGGGACTCTCTGTGTTTTATATATTCACAGGATTATCGCACTAACAAAAAGGGAGGCAAATTACCACCTTTTGCCTCAGGGCAAATGATCCCGGAATTTGAAGCCGCCCTAGAAGCCCTGGACACCGAGGTTCCGTTGATAATTGGCGGAAAATCGATGGGGGGTCGCATTGCCAGCATGATTGCGGACGGGTTGTTGCAAACGAAACGCATTTCTGGCCTGCTCTGTATCGGGTATCCGTTTCACCCCATCGGCAAGCCAGACAAACTGCGCACCGATCATTTGCGGGACCTGCAGACTCCCACCTTGATCTGTCAGGGAACGCGCGACCCGTTTGGCACGGCTGAGGAAGTCGCGGCCTATGACCCATCCGGGGCGATCGAGATCACCTGGTTGGAAGACGGCGACCATGACCTGAAACCGCGTAAACGGATTTCTGGGTTCACCCATGCGGACCATATGCAATCGATGGCGGCGTCGGTTTCGGCTTGGGTCGATGGTTTGTGAACCGAACAAACAGATCAGTCCGCAAGCTCGTCCTCGATCAGTTGCGCTGCAGCCAGACCGCTCAAATAAGCGCCGTGGGTGGTGCCGTGATAATCAAAGGTGACGTGTTCTCCGGCCATCAAAATAGTGTTTGCAACGGGTTCGGCCAGGCGCTCAAAGTCCTGCGGCTTTGTCCCCACATTGGTGTAGGAATAGGCGCCCAATGTGAACGGCTCTTGTGACCATCGGGTGGCCAGGCTGGCGGTGGGGGCGGGGATCTCCGATCCGAACATGGCGCGGAGCGCATCCATGCAGTCCGCGACCATGGTCTGGTCATCCATAGCTTCTGCAACGGAAGCGTAAGCGCCGACGCTCAGGCCAACCAATATGTTCTCGCTGCTGAAGGTGCGGTAGTTGAGAAAATAGTTCCATCGACCCCGCGGCTCCGACATGTAGCCAAAATACTGGGTCTTGGTTGGCCAGAAGGGCTTGTCAAACTTCAGGGCCAGTTTGGTGACGTTGCCCATGGCGATCTGATCGATGGCTCTTTGATGGCCAGCTGGCAGCGGCGGGTCAAAGGCGATGGTCTGTTTTTTCAGAACGCCCAGGGGCGCCGTGCAGATGACAAAGTAACTTTCATAACTGCCCTGAGGTGTTGCCACCGCGGCCCCATCACCTTCCTCATATTCGATCTGAAGGGCCGGAGAATTCAACCGGATGTCCAAGCCTTCCGCCAATTGCCCCAATATCTGGTCGAAGCCTTGTGGGAAGATTCGATCTTCACCAGGAAATACCTCGTCTTCGTCAAAATAGTAGGCGGAGAGGTTCGCAAGCGGACCGCCCGTGTCGAACTCCGCGTAAGCGCTGGCCATCCAATTCAGAACCGGGTCTTTGAGTTCCTTTTTGGACACGCGCCCGATGGCCTGATCCAATGGCTGGTCCTGATCGAAGCGCTGGTCGATGCGTTGAAAGAGGCTGTTGAGCTGGTCAAATTTCTTGCCGATTGTGGTGCGGGGTACCGCCTTTCCTGCAGCGGAATAGACCCGGTAGCTTTCATCCTTTGTGACAAAGGTCTTCGCCTTTGCCTGGCGGGCGAGCTTGCTGATCGGATTGCCTTTGGGGCCGTGGATCCAGCCAGCGCCAAGGTCAAACGCGGCTCCCAGCGAGCGGTTGGTCTTTATGCGTCCTCCGATCCGATCGGTCGCTTCCAGGACCACAACGCTATAGCCGAGACCAACGAGTTTCTTCGCAGCTGCCAAGCCGGCAATTCCCGCGCCGATGACGATGACATCCACATCAGCCAGTTGCGCCGAGGCGGGTGTGCCGATCAGTGCCTGTTGGGCCAGCAAGGAACCGGCGCCCAGTTTGAGCGCCTGGCGCCTTGTGATCTTGGTCATTTCTTCCCCTCCAGCCTGTGCAGCAACTGAAACGTCTCCATTTTTCCCCGCCCCTTGATATCAATTTCGCCGCGGCTTTCGAAGGCAAAGGCATCTTTGAGTAAGGCGTGGGAGGCGCGCGAAACCTGGATCATGCCCGGTTGGCCGGAGGATTCCATGCGGCTGGCAATGTTCACCGTGTCGCCCCACAAGTCGTAGATGAACTTCTTCTTGCCGATCACCCCGGCCACCACCTGCCCGGTATTGATGCCGATGCGGATGTTCAGGTTCAGACCGGATTGATCCGAATAGGTTTGGATCACATCGACCATGCGAACGGCCATTTCTGCGATGGCCTCGGCGTGATCTTCGCGGAACTCGGGCAGGCCCGCAGCGACCATATAGGCGTCGCCAATCGTCTTGATTTTCTCCAGACCAATTTCCACTGCCAGATCATCAAACTCGGAGAACACGTCGTTCAGCATGCTGACCAGCCGGTCCGGCTCCATGCTGGCGGACAGTTCGGTGAAGCCTACGAGATCTGCAAACAGCACCGAGACCTCTTCGTGGGCGTTGGCGATCTGGTCGCCGGAATCCTTCAACCGCGTGGCGATTGAGGCGGGCAGGATGTTGAGCAGCAGGTTTTCAGCGCGTTCATGCTCAATTTCCAAGCGTTCTTTGCTGGTCTGGATATTGCCCAACATGCCGTTGACGGAGCGGGCCAGAAAACCCAATTCGTCCTGGCCCAAGGAACTGACACGCTCGGACAGGTCATCTTGCTCGCCAATTTTAGCGACCTCGCCGGAAAGGCGCCCGACACGGCGCAGCACCAGCATTTCCAACAGCAGCACAATACACACGATCAGGACCAGACCGACCACCGACATGGAAATCAGCAGGAAGTTGAGACTGCGCTCCCCTTGTTTGTGAATGTCACGCGGAATGTCCACCTTCCAAAGCAGCAAGGGATCGCCAAGCAGGTCCGGCATCAGCACGTAGCCGATCAAGGTATCTTCGTTTTGAATGCGTTGCACATGGGGCGACTTGCCCAGTGAATCCCTGTCTTCAAAACCCTGCTGATCGAATTCCGCAATCACCGAGGCCAAATCGGCCGTATCGTCCTGTTTGCCATAGAGATGCGCGGAGAGCTTCAGCTGTGTTTTTGTGCTCAACTGGGCCAGTTTTTCCCTGTCGAGAAAGCGCCCCAACAGGGCAATGCCGCGGGGCGGGCCGCGATCGTTGCTTTGCAGGATCGGCGCCATTGCCACCAGCATGACCTGGTCGTCAACGCGCAACAACCCGAACTCCCGCGGATAGAGCTCAAACAAGTCCCCCTCCGCATCCAGCAAACTCATCAATTGCTGAACCGCCTTGGTACCCTTGCTGGACGACAGGTCATAGGTGGCTCCGTGCAGCCGCTTGCCCTCGCGGTCGAGCATCAACAAGACCTGGACACCCAGGTTGGAGAAGGTGTCGCCGGAGAGGTTGGAATCGATGTATTCCTGATAGGGGTCTTGAGCGAATTCATAGGTGTCGTCCCAGGAAGCATAGTCTTCCAGCAGGGCAAACATCTGGCTCAGTTCATCGACAAATACCGATTCCAGACGTTGCAGATCCTTATCCGCCCCGGTCCGCTCGATTTCGCCATAACTTTCCCGATAAACCGACGAGGCCAGGTAAAACAGCGCGCCGATTGAGATCACCATGGTCGCGATGACCATCGATAAGGTTTTTGTCCTGAGGCTCACTGCAAAACTTCCGACGCGGCTAGTCCAACGAAACCGTGGCATATGCCGCAAGGCCTAGCCAGCCTGAATTTGCCTATTCACTGGAGAGTGCTGGTCCAAGTTCTTAGATGTCGGCGCGAACCGGCAGCGCCGGATTGTCTTTCAGCGTTTTCAGCACGAATTCGGATCGAACCTGGGCAATCTGCGGTTGGCGCAACAGCTTTTCGTGAATGAAATGGGAAAAGACCTCCAGGTCCTCGACGCGCACGGTCAAAATGTAATCAGCATCGCCGGAAAGCGAATAGGCGGATTGTATTTCGGATTGCGCGCTCAACCATGTGGACAGAGCCCGATCTGAGTCTTCGTCGTGATGCTTCATATTCAGCCGGACAATCGCATGCAGATTCAGCCCGAGCGCCTTGGCATTGACGCAGGCGCGATAGCCTTCGATGACTCCGGCGGCTTCCAACGCAGCGCGGCGGCGGGAGCATTGGGAGGCAGACAGGTGAACGATTTCAGCCAGCTTGTTGTTGCCCAGCGCGCCATCCTTTTGCAATGCGTCCAGAATGCGTACGTCAAAGGAATCAAAAGATCTGTTAGCCATGATTCTGCTCTTGATGCGTCATTTTTGCGCCAAATTAGCATTTCCCGCATGCAGTTGACAATTCGCCTCCATATGACGGTGATAATGCAATCTCCGTGAGTCGGCTCTGGTCTATCCTTGAACCACGATCATCAAACGGAGATGTGGCTCATGCAGTTGACCAAGTTGAAAGTGTACGAAGCGCTGGCCCGCAGCCTTTCGGACAATGCCGTCACCGATTTGTTTGGCCTGATTGGCGACGCCAATTTATTCATGGTGGACAGCTACCAGAAACAACCTGGCGTGCAGTTTGTTCCCGCCGTTCATGAGGGCAGTGCGGTGTTGATGGCGCATGGCTATGCGGAGGTGACTGGTAAGGTCGGTGTTGCAACCGTGACCCACGGACCGGCCGTCACCAATTGCACAACCGCTCTGACGAACGCAGCGCGCGCCAAGGTGGGCCTCGTCCTGATGACCGGCGACACGCCTGCTGCCGATCCTGAACATCTCCAGAATACCGATCAGGCGGCGTTTGCCGAACTGTGTGGTGCCGGATTTGAACCCCTGCGCAGACCCGACACCGCGGCCCAGGACTTTGCCCGGGCGCTTTACCGGGCGCGTGTGGAGAGTCGACCGATCGTGTTTAACATGCCGGCCGATTTCATGTGGCAGGATGCGCCCTATCAAAAAGCCATCCATCCGGTTTTTGATGCCTCTGCCTACATTCCCGAAGGCGACGTGTTGGACCAGGCGATCGGCATGATTGCATCAGCAAAACGTCCGATCATCCTGGCGGGGCGGGGGGCAATCGAAGCAGAGGCGCCCCTCATCAAACTGGCGGACAGGTTGGAGGCTCCCCTGGCCACCACGCTGAAAGCAAAAGGCCTGTTCAAGGGGCATCCCTATTCGATCGATCTGTGCGGCACACTGAGCACGCCGGCCGGCTATGAGGTGATCGCCAAGTCGGATTGCATTGTCGCCTTTGGGGCCAGTCTGACGGAATGGACGACCGATCATGGCAAGCTGTTTGACGGAAAACGGGTGGTTCAAATCGACACCGATGGAACGGCGATCGGGCAAACCATTCACCCCGACGCAGCGCTGATTGCTGATGCAGCCCTGACGGCGGAAAACATCGTCTATTGGCTGGACGAAGCCGAGATCCCACCCAGCGGCTTTTGCCGGGAGTTGGATGCCGACACGTTGCGCAGCTACGAAAGGCCGCGCAGCGGAGAGCGCAGTGCCGATACGGTGAACTATGTGGAAGCCATTGAGTGGTTGGAAACGGTTTTGCCTCAAAACCGTATTCTCACCACCGACGGGGGCCGCTTCATGACGGAAGTCTGGTGCCGGGTGGGTGTCGAGAAGCCGCGCAACTTCATTGATACGACCGGTTTTGGCTCGATCGGATTGGGCCTGCAGGTGGCGATCGGGGCCGCCGTTGCCAAACCGGAACAACCAGTTGCCATGTTCACCGGTGATGGCGGCTTCATGATGGGCGGCCTTGCCGAATTCAACACGGCGGTTCGGCTGGGTTTGGATTTGATCGTGGTTGTCTGTAACGATGCGGCCTATGGGGCAGAGCATATCCAGTTTGTTGACAAGAACATGGACCCCAAATTGAGCCAGTTTGACTGGCCCTCCTTTGCCGAAGTGGCCGTCAGTTTGGGGGGAAGGGGAGTCGATCTGCGCACCCCGGACGACTCCGCGAAAGTCGAGCAGGCCATTCGGGATCGGCGTGGACCGTTGCTGATCGACCTGCACCTTGATCCCAACGATGTGCCGCGTATGCGCGTCTGACGGCAGACCTTCAAGCTGATTTGATCCGACTGCGCTGCTGTTGCGCCATTACCTTTGCGAGATGACTGGCGATCTCGTTGAGTGCCGCCAAAAAAGGCGCAATCGGGCTGAATTTGATAACCAATTCTTTACCGCTCAACCCGTACCTTCCGTAACGTGAGCTCGCCCCCCGATATGGGGGATTGGGGTGTAAAGGTGAGCTCACATTGGAATACTAGGGATGTCGCTGCGACATCCAACTGGGGGCAAAATGCAAAAGTCAGCGATTGATATCGCGCACCGAAATTGGGTGCGTGCACTTTTGGACGTGGGTTTCGACCGGATCGAGGCCGAGAAGATAGCCAAAATGAAAGCGCAAGCGGGCGCGCCGCACGAACGGCGTGATCGTGACCAGAACCAGTCGGCCCGGCGCAAGGCTTTCGGCTAGCCGTCCAATTCAGCGTCGGCAGGTCTGGCCAAGGCGAATTTCTCTATTTTTCCGCGATCGTTAAAAGTTGAGCGAATTTCCCAAACGTAAGTTCATGTGCCGGCGCTAGGCTGCGTTTCATCAGGGATTGCTTGTGGGCAATCATGACTTGATGATGAGGGCGCAAATGGGTTTCGTGAAACTCAACGATCCCGCCTATAAACAGGGCGGCGATCAGACCATTTTTGGTACGGGCAAATCCGACATTCTGCAGGGCTTCATCACCGATGATTCCATCATCGGTGGCAATGGTGCTGATACGCTGTATGGCGATGGCAGGAACGATCACGAGTTGCGTGATGCGGATTCCCTGGCTTATTCGGGTAATTATTCCAACGGCCGCTGGGGCCTGTTCAACGAGTTCAACGGGTGGCGCCACGAAGGTCCCAACCGCATTGAAGTTCAACGGGATGGGCTTTTGGGCACAACCCCGAACGGCAATGCCGTGTTCGAACTGGACTCGACTGGCAATTCCACCATCTATCGCGACATCTTGGGCCTCGACTCAAGTCTGACGCACACGCTGAGTTTTGACTTCTCCGCCCGCCCCGGCGTGGCGCTGAATTCCAATTCAATGGAAGTGCGTTGGGACGGCGTGCTGCTGGACACGTTATCTGCCGAAGGGCGTGGCCTGTCGAATTTTGACTGGACCACCTACACCTACAACGTTCCCGTTGTGGGATCTTCGGGACGCTTGACCTTTTCCGGGGTCGGCGTCTCCGACAGCCTTGGCGGCATGGTGTCGAACATCAATGTGATTGCCACTTTGCCCACCTTCAACGCGGAACTGCATGGCGGCAATGACTTGTTGAACGGCGGCGCTGGCAAGGACGTGCTCTATGGCGGCGTCGGTAATGATGTGCTGATCGGGGGGCGCGGCGCTGATGAATTGCACGGCGGCAGTGGCGCACGGGACACCGCTTCCTACGAAGACAGCAACGGCCGGGTCTATGTTGATCTGGCCCTGGGCATTGGGCGCTGGAACGATGCTCAAGGCGACGTCATCTCCGACATCGAGTTTGTTCACGGTTCGAAATTCAACGACCGCCTCTACGGCGATGACGAGGTCAACCGCCTGGTCGGCCATGATGGCGATGACATTCTGGCGGGC
>JABSRX010000186.1 GCA_013214695.1 Rhizobiaceae bacterium
TGGACGCCCCCCATACTGGCATCCCCAATTGCCAGCGCGCGGCTGCGGCGCCGCACCCTGACCCCCGGTTGCCACAGCTCAAGCAGCATGCCCTGCCCGCGCCATCCCTGTCGCAGACCTTGCCCTCGCCGCTCTTGCCGCTCTTGCTGCCCTCGCCGCCCCCGCCGCCCTCGCCGCGGCAGCCCCCACTGCGGGAACGCTGATTGAAATTCCACTGATTGTTCAATTGAAGGTGCCGCAAGCCGGCCTTCATCAATCGATGCATTGCTTATTTTTACGCAAGACATACGCTATCTCCCCGATTTATTTCAGAATCGGCAATATTTATTTGATGTAATTAAATATCGCCCGCCACATCATCTGACAAAGCCATTATATAATATTTTTTCGTCGGACATATTGTTTTTTATTGATGTAATATTTTGCGCATAAAAATGCAGGTAAATTTATACCCACTTGTTTGATTTAAAACGGAAACCGACCCTGTGAATTGAGCAACCAACGCACCGCTGTTTTTGGCTCACCGGGTGAAGATCGTTTTGGTCAGTTTACGACCTGGCCTTCTTGGACCGCCGACACGCACCAAATTTGCAATCGTCGGGTGTCCAAATTCGATTGACAAAAAGCGCCGTTGGTCCAGAAATATGCACCAACCAGCCATTCTCTCTCGTCCATGGAGCACCCCGGCATGAGCGATACAAGAACCGTCGAATTCACCGAAATGAAGCACGGCACCAAGGAAGACTACGAGCTTCTGCATGAGTTGGAGAAGCCGTTTCATGCCATGACGCCGGACCGGATATTGCAGGAATTGCGGCGTCAAGGTGAGGCGACGCTGGAAGGCTACAAGATCACCCGCCTCGACCATGGCTTGCAATCGGCCACGCGTGCCTATCGTGAAGGCGCCGATATCGACTGGGTGGTCGGTGCGTTGCTGCATGATATTGGTGATGGCCTGGCTCCTCAGAATCATGACCGCATGTCGGCCGAGGTTCTGCGCCCCTTTGTGCGAGAGGAAGTGGCCTGGGTGATTGAACATCACGGCATTTTCCAGATGCTCTATTACGGGCACCATTATGGCTGGGACCGCAATGCGCGTGACCGCTATCGCGACCATCCAAGCTTTGACGCCTGCGCCGAGTTCTGTGAGCGCTGGGATCAGTCCTCGTTTGATCCCGAGTATGACGCTGAATCATTGGAGTTCTTTGAGCCGATGGTGCGCGAGGTCTTCACCCGCAAAGCCTATGACGACGCGGTGGTGCAGCCGGGTGTCGTGACCGGCATTCCGCCACTTGCTGCCGAGGCCAAATAAGCCCCATGAAGATCATTGTTGACGACCTTCGCGGGCCGGAAATCGCTGCCCTTTTGGAAGCCCATCTGGAGTTGATGCGCTCACAGTCGCCGCCCGAGAGCGTGCATGCGCTGGACCTGGAAAGCCTGCGGGCGCCTGAAATCACTTTCTGGACCGCCTGGGAAGGCGATGACCTGCTGGGCTGCGGCGCGCTCAAGCAACTGCCTCAACCTGGCGAAGGTGAAATCAAGTCAATGCACACCGCCAAGGCGGCGCGCGGGCGCGGGATCGCAGCTCAACTGCTCAGCCATCTGGAAACCCACGCCAAGGACCTCGGCCTGACGCGGTTGAACCTTGAAACCGGCAGCCAGGACGGCTTTGCGCCGGCGCGCAACATGTATGCCAAATTTGGCTACCAGGAATGCCCGCCATTTGGCGACTATGCCGAAGACCCGAACAGCACGTTCATGACCAAAAGCCTGAGCAGCTGATCGGACCCAGGTCTAGCTGCCGCGTCGGGCCAGATGGGCCACGACGTTTTCAATCATGCGCATGCCCGCATCCTGCCCCAGCGACATTATGCTCTCGGGATGGAACTGAACGGCGGCCACCGGCTCGTCGACGTGCTCGATTCCCATGATGACACCGTCTTCCGTCTCGGCGGTGACCCGCAGATTATCCGGCAGCGTGGTCGGATTGGCGTGCAGCGAATGGTAGCGACCAATCGTGGTTTCCTGGCCGAGGCCGGAGAACACAATCGAATTGTTGGTCAATTGGATCCGCGACGGCTTACCGTGCATCGGCACATCCAGTTGCGACAGCGTTCCGCCATAGGCCTCGGTGAGTGCCTGCAGGCCCAGACACACGCCAAAGAGCGGCAGGCCGCGCTCCCTTGCCATGGTGATCGTGGCTTCGCAGTCGAAGTCCTGCGGATTGCCGGGCCCCGGGGACAACACCACCAGATCAGGATCAACCTCATCAAACACGGCTTTCGGCACAGGTGTGCGGATGGTGGTCACGTCAGCGCCGGTCTGGCGGAAGTAATTGGCCAGCGTGTGCACAAAACTGTCCTCGTGATCGACCAACAGGATTTTCACCCCCTCGCCGACGCTTGCCGTCTCACGGCCGGCGCCCGCTTCGTTGCCGAGGCTGACATCTCTGATCGCGGTCAACATGGCCGAGGCCTTCAATTCGGTCTCCGCCTCTTCTTCTTCCGGATTGCTGTCATAGAGCAATGTGGCCCCGGCCCGCACTTCAGCGATGCCGTTTTTGATGCGTACGGTACGCAGGGTCAGACCGGTATTCATATTGCCGTTGAAGCCAACCATGCCGACGGCCCCGCCATACCAGGCGCGGGCGCTCTTCTCGTTTTCCTCGATAAAGCGCATCGCCCACAGTTTCGGGGCGCCGGTCACCGTCACCGCCCAGGCGTGGGACAAGAAGCCGTCAAACGCATCCATGTCAGTGCGCAGGCGCCCTTCAATGTGATCCACCGTGTGGATCAGGCGGGAATACATCTCGATCTGCCTCCGTCCGATGACCTTCACCGAGCCCGGTTCACAGACGCGACTTTTGTCGTTGCGGTCCACATCGGAACACATGGTCAGTTCCGACTCGTCCTTTTTCGAGTTGAGCAGTTTGAGGATTTGCTCGCTGTCCTCGATCGGGTCCTTGCCGCGGCGGATCGTGCCGGAGATCGGGCAGGTCTCAATGCGCCGCCCTTCAACGCGCACGAACATTTCAGGGCTGGCGCCAACCAGATATTCCGCCTCGCCCAAATTGATGAAGAACGAATAGGGAGACGGATTGATTTCCTTCAGCTTGCGCGAAATGGCGGACGGGCTGTTGACGCAGCGCTCGGTGAAGGTCTGGCCGGGCACCACCTCAAACAGGTCGCCACGCTTGAACTTCTCCTTGGCCTTTTCCACCAGTCTTGCATATTCACCAGGCACATGGTCGCCACGCCCAGGGTCATGGCTGGCCGGCACGAAGGGCACGTCCTCGCCGCCACGCTCCAGGCCCTTGGTGCTCTTATCGCCAACGGCAAAGTCGTAGCGTTCGTGCCAGGCTTCGGCGGCGTGGTGGTCGACCACCAGAATCTCATCCGGCAGGAACATCACCATGTCGCGCTGATCTTCGGGACGCTCCAGATGCAGGTCGATGGCATCGAACTGGAAGCACAGATCGTAGCCAAAGGCGCCATAGAGCGCGAGGTTGGGATCGGCATCGCTGCGGAACAGATCGATGATCGCGCGCAGTACCGAAAACACGGTAGGAACGCGCGAGCGCATTTCCTCGGACACCACTCCTTCAGGTTGTTTCACCTGAAGTTTGAGGTCCTTTTCCGCGCGGCTGAAGCTGGAAATATGGGCATGATTTTCCAGGACCGGCGCGATGAAATCCAGCAATAATATACCGCGTTCATTATAGGCCTCAACGGTGACCGACCGGCCCTTCGAAACAATGCCCAGGGGCGGATCGATCATCGCCGTATCCCAGCGGGTATAGCGCCCGGGATACTCATAGTTGGAGGAGAAGACCGCGCCACGCCGCGTGTCGAGCTTGTCGACATAGGACGAAATGGCGTCCGCATAGGAGGTCACAAAGCGCTGACGGGTGATCGTTACCCCGCCCTCCGTGGTGAATTCAAACAAGGAATTGTCGCTGCTCATCTTTCATCTCGCTGCTTGACCACCCAGTTCCGGACACAAAAAAGCCGCCCGGCAACGGGGCGGCTCTTTTGGGATTATTGCACTACTTTCCCGTGGCCGCCTTTAGCGAGCCCACCACCAGGAATTTGTAACGCGCAAATTGTTCATGCGGTTTTTCTAACCGCAACACGCGCGGCTGACAAGTCATCAATGGTGCGGAATTTTTCAGCTGGGTCCCGAAGGGTTCGCGGCAATCGCGTTGCGGCGAACCCTTCGGCACAGGCCCGTCCCCACGGGCGATGGCCATCCCCTACTGATGATGGTTTGCGATCCTACAAACCGCGCCCCATGCCTATGGCCGATGTTCTCTTGTCTGCAGCTATGCAAGCATATGAGAATGATTAATCGGCAACTTTATAACAAATGGTTAACCATAAATCCAGAAGCGGGGATTTTCGCGTCAAAGTTGCAAGCGATACAACCGCTCCCGAAATAGGCACAGCGCCCTATCGATCGAGGACGTCGCGCATTTCAACCATGTTGGCGCGCACGCGCAGGATATAGAACCCCATTGTGGCCAGATGGGTCGGCATGATCCAGCTGGCCTCGTGGCCGTTGGAAATGATCACCGGCGTGAGGTTCATCGCAGACCGCAACTGCTCTTCCGTGCGTTCCCACAACTGCGCGATGTTGCGGTTGGAAACCACCTCGCCGAAATCAACGCGGGCTGCGGCCATGATGCCGGTATAGGCATAGAGCTCACCATAGGCGAACCAGAAGCGGTCATCGGCGCGCGGATCGAGCCAACCGAGATTGGAGGCTTCCATGCGGGTGCGCAGGATGTCGGAGGTCGAGCCGATGTCCTTGGTGATCCGGTCGAGGAACTCGAGCAGGTTGTCGGGACGTGCATCAAAATTGGTGACGCAGGTTTCCAGCTCCTTGTTGAAGTCGAGCAGTTTTTCGCGGGCCCGGCGATAGTTGGTCTGGGTCGTCGTTCTGAAGCCGAACGGATCTAGCGAGAAGTACCAGCTGTCCTCGTCATAGGCGAGACCGGTGCGGGCTTCCTGCAGGTTCTGGTTGATGCCGGACGTACCGCGTACCCGGCCCAGACGGTCAACCAGCTCGATCGACGTGCGGCGCAGGGCCTTGTTGATGCCCAGTTGGAAAGCCGCCTTGTTATCGAAGAAAGGCGTGTTCTTCCAGGGAATGCCGAAGAAGCCGAGCTTGGCGAAAGGCGTCGACGGGATCCATGTGTTCTGATTGACGTTGAAATCGATCAGATCCGCCGTTGCCTGAACAATCTGCGACGGCTGGCATTGCTGGGAACCGGAACTTGTCACTGAGTTGCCCGCAGAACTCGCTGATTCTTGCGCGACGTAGGCCTTGGCGTAATCCCGGTCAAAACCGGTCCAAAACTGGGTGATCGCAAACAGGTAGATATAGGAAGCGATGATGCCCAGCACGATCAGGCCGATGCCCGACTTCAGCAGCCAACCGCGCTTCTTGTACCAGACGCTAAACCACACGAACGGCCACAGCAGCAGCGCAATGAACCAACCGATACCGCGTCCAATCATATTGAAGACGCGGACAAAGAAATCGATGATTGGATCTAACATGGGTCGTTTTCCATCCTGACGGGTTGGGCCGAAGTGTTACGAATGCATGCCGAACATGTCGGTTCGGTATGACGATTTGTTTCTCAAGTAGGTGTCCTGCACCTGTTCCACAACATGCTCGCGCAGACCGTCGCCCCAGGTGGCGTAGTCGGCGTAAAAGGCGGGCTTGTTGAAGACATAACGGGTGATGAAGTCGAACGGCACGTAATCCGAGATCAGCCGATTGACCAGCCATTGGTCATCGTGTCCGGGTTTGGCGCGCGACAGGATGAACTTGCCACGGGCATCGATCTCGTCGAGGTCGACCGTTGCCCAGGTTTCATACTCCCGCTTGGCCCAGAGCAGGAACGGCAGCGTGCCTTCATTCTCCACCAGCTTGGTGTTGTTGTTGACCCAGGTCTTGATCCAGCGTTTCGACGTCGGCTTGTGCTTGCCCTTTGGCGCCTTGTGGAAAGCCAGCATGGCCAGCAGGGTTTCAATGCGTTGATCGAGATAGCCGGTGCGTTCGATCCAGGATCCACGCGGGATGTCGACACGGCCGGTCTCGAGCAAAAAGCGGTAGATCAGATCAATATCGTTGCGGTCGATATAGCTCACCTGCCACGGGCGACTGCGGCGGAAGCCGGGAGCGGAGGAATCCCCGATGACGGTCGTTTCGCGCTCATCGATGAACACATAGACGCCGCCAAAGTGGCTCGACCAAAAGGTATTGTGACGAAACACCACTTCGGTCGGCACCAGATCATTGGTGCGGATGTCGCCGGTCGACTGGGCCAGCTCAACCATGTCGTGCAGCATGTCGTCATCGCGCCAGGCGTCGGGCTCTTTCTTCAGCCGGTCCATCATCAAACGCAGGTCCAAGGCCTGCTGGGCCAGGTTCTGCCCGGTGAACACCTTGAACTCGACCTGTTCGATGGACAGCAGATCTTCGATGTCGCGGGGCTCCAGGATCGGGTCCTCGATCTCACCGTAGATGACGTCCTTGATGGTCAGAGCGTTGATCGCCTTGGCGTTGCCATCAAAGAATTGATGCATCAGGTGACCGGTATTGGAGAAGGCGGTGTGCACCACGGGCAGTTCAACCTGATTGGGCGACAGGATGATGAAGCGGCGGTTGATGCCGTGCGGGTCGAGATATTGCGGATCGCCCAATTCCTCGGCGACTTCGGGCGAAAAGCCCGTCATGTCGATGCGGAACTCGCTCAGCTTGGTCTTCTTCAGACCGAAACCGCTCAAGGCCTGATTGTAACGCTCGATCAGGTGCGGCTCGCGCACCCGCATCATGCGGCCAAAAATCAGTTCGGATTCTTCAAGCCGTTTCACCAGCGCCCGTCCTTCTTCATGGCTTCCATTTCCAGGATCGCGCGCTCGCGCTGACGCTCACGGCGAATGATCTCTTCCACGGCAGCGCTGTCCGACTTGTCGGTGTAGCGGAATTCTGAATCGGCGTAGCGGTTGATCTCCTGCATCACCATATCCATGGTGAATGGCGAGCGCAGTTCAGCGATCATGTCGCGCTTGGTATCGTAGTCCTGATGCATGAAGACATCGGGGGTCTCGAACCACTCGTCCGGCAGCTCAATGTCCATGGCGCGCATTTTGATGGCATCGGTGATGTTCTTGATGGCGCGGCCGGTGAAGCGCGGTTCGGCCACCTTGATCATGTGCAGATAGGTACCGACATCGGCCAGCGATTTCGGTTCACCGATATCGTTCATGAAGCGGTCGTGGACGGCAATCATGCCCTCTTCCTGAGGCTTGGAGAGATCGGCATAGGCTTCGCTGACGGCCCGCTTGATCGCCTGCGCCTCAAACAGCTCGTGGTCTCCCAGGGGGATCTCGTGGTTCTTGCCGGCCAGCAAGGCGAAGATATCGATATAGTCGTCGCGGGTCTGTGGCCCATCGACGAGCCAGCGGGCCCCGGCCCTTTGGCGCAGCGCGTCATCGACGTTTTCCGGGTAGTTCGAAAACATGCCGAACGAGCAATTGCCGCGCACCACGGTTTTGGCGCCGGCAAAGCTCTCCATCAGAACCGCCGTCAC
>JABSRX010000187.1 GCA_013214695.1 Rhizobiaceae bacterium
GCCTCGCGGCCCGAGCCTTCAGTTCCCACCAGACACAAGACCTCGCCGCTGTGGAGATCGAATGAAATGTCGTGGAAGGCACCGTCGCGACTGACGCCCTCGAACTGGACCAGAATGTTGCTCTCGTCATAGGGCCGCTGCTTCTGCTCGCGATAATATTCCTTGTCGACGTCACGGCCGACCATTTTGTGCTGGATGGAATCCTTGTCGGCTTCCGCCTGGGTGACGACGTCGACCACCTCTCCGTCTTTCATCACGTAGATGCGGTCGGACAGGTCGAGCACTTCTTCCATGCGGTGCGAGACAAAAATGAAGGAGGCCCGTTGAGTCAGATCCCGGACGAGTTGGAACAGGAGCTCAACCTCCTCCTGCGCCAGAACCGACGTCGGCTCATCCAGCAGGATGACCAGATCACCGTCGACGCGCTCTTCGAGCGTCAGCACCTTGGCCAGTTCGACCAATTGACGCTGGGCGAAGGAAAGACTGGACATCACCGTGGCCGGATCGATGTCCAGCTTGACTTTGGCCAGTTGGCGTCGCGCGGCAGCGTCCATCGCCTTCCAGTCAATAATGCCGAACTTCACGAACTGACGTTCATAGCCGAGAAAGATGTTCTCCATTACCGTCAGATTGGTGATCAGGGACTGCTCCTGAAACACCATGCCGATGCCATGCTCCATGGCCTGACGTGGATTTTGAAACCGCACCGTTTTGCCATCGATGGAGATGTGCCCACCATCTGCCTGGTAGGCGCCATAAATCACCTTCATCAGCGTTGACTTGCCGGCCCCATTTTCGCCCACCAGTCCGACGATCTCGCCACGCTTGACCTCAAAATCAACAGCCTTGAGTGCGTGAACCCCGGGGAAGTGCTTGTCTACCTTTTGCAATGCATACATGGCGCGCCTACTTCACAAAGCTGATCGATTTTCGGTTGGTCGACAGAACCACCGCGACGATGACGAGAATGCCGAGCACGGCGTCCTGCAGCCAGTTGGGCAGGCCAATGACCACCATGCCGTTATTGATCACGTTGACGATGAGCACGCCGACCATGGTGTTCCAAACGCCGCCGATGCCGCCCCACAGGGCCGTGCCACCAACCACCACGGCGGTGATCGAAATGAACATGAAGTTGTTGCCGGTCGCGGTTTCTGCGATGCCGATGCGGCCAACGGCCATCAACGCGCCCAGCGAAAAGAAGATGCCCGCCAGCGTAAAGCCGAGAACCCGCACGCGCGCCACGTTGAGCCCGCTTGCCTGCGCCAGTTCTTCACCGCCACCAACGGCGTAGAAATTACGGCCCAGCGTTGTCCGCGATTGGATGAACCAGGCGACAATCAGCGCTGCCAAGGCGACGTAGCACATCACCGGGAAATTCAACCAGCGCACGGTCAGCAACGAGCGGAACAGCTCATCTTCAACCCGGATGCGATCACCACCGGTGAGCAGAAGTGCAAATCCGGTGCCGACAAACCCCATGGCCAGCGACGCCATGAAGGACGGTATTTGCAGGCGGACATGGATCAAACCGTTGATAAAGCCGATCACCGCGCCAACGATCAGCGCCAGCGGAATGGCCAACCAGGCCCAGCTGGCAAGCGTGCCGCCGAGCGCAATGAAGGCAAAGGCGAATATCACCGCACTGACCGAGACATTGCCTTCCATCGACAGGTCAATCGACCCCATGATGATGATAAAGGTCACCCCGATGGCCACCATCAGCGCCGGCGTGGCGGCGACCGCGATGCGCGATGCGTTGCGAATGGAAAAGAAACGGGAATCAAGCAGATAGATGTGATCTTTCCCCTCGAGGAAATCTTCCAACCACTCAAAAATTGGGAAAAACAGCACCAGAAAGGCAAGCACGAGCACCGGTGCCCAGCGGATGATTTGCTCGCGCGTCAAGGAGAAAGGCATGCCACCTTGTTCGGACGTTACGTCTGTCATTTTTGCCCCCCCTATTGCGGGTCTCCCGAGGCGCCAAAGTGATTGGCGCGCCTATGAGGCGCGACCGGATCTTACCGGTCGCGCCGCGAGGGAGCCGACTATTTGTACTGAATCGCACCGTTTGAAGGTCCCCAGAAATCCTTCCAATCGTAGGTTGGAACGTTTTCCAGGTAGTTCTTCTTGAACTCGGCCGCGTCTTCCGGCGTGACCATGATGGTCGGACCATAGAACTCGCGGTGTTCATTGGGCTCTTCAGAAGGCTTAAAGGTGCCGATCGCCGCATGGTAGGCCAGCGCCGCGGTGATGCCGCCACCCCAGTGTGGGTTGGTGAAGACGGTCGCCAGAATTTTCTTCTCACCGACCAGATCAACCGCCTGCGGGTTACCATCATAGGTGACGATCGGAATGTCCATGCCCTCAGCCCGAAGCGCTTCAAGCACACCATAGCCAATCGTATCGTTGGCGCAGTGAACACCGGTGATCTCATCGCCGTAGCGGGTGATGAAGCCCTGCATGACCTGGTTGGCCTTCTGCGTATCCCAGTCAGCGGGCTGGGCGTCGAGCAGTTCAACACCTGGATAGTCTTTCAGGGCATTTTTCAAACCCTGCAAGCGCTCGATCGCCGGATTGTTGGAGGCGATACCGCCAAGATGGACAACACCACCTTTGCCACCCATGGCATCCAGCAGGATGCGGGCGGTTTGCTCAGCAGGCTTTTCGTCTGACCAGCTCATGTGGCTGACATAATTGTCGCCAAAATCCCAAGGATGCAGGTCGTCGGTCTTGTTCCACAGTGTGGACACATATGCCCCTGCTTCAGCACAGGCTTCGACGACTGGCCGCGCGTTGGGCGCGTCGTTGGTGTCGATCGCCAGAGCCAGTTCGCCATTGGTCTTGGCCAGAAGCGCCTTCACGTCGGCCAAGGACTTTTCGGACGAACCTTCGTTGATCAGGTGGGTCAGATCATCCTTCGACTTGCCAAGGCTCTGCACGAAGGCTTCACCACCGGACACGATTTCGTTCCAGTAGGGATTGGTCCGGTTGCGGTAGGACCAGGCAATGGTTGGATTGGCATAAGTGGCCGCCTGAACCGGTGTCGGCCCGAGCATGCGCATCGCAGCTGCGCCGGTTATTCCGTAAGCAGACGCAAGCAGAAAGTTACGGCGCGAGACCGTTTCCGCTTCAATAAATTTCTTGATGAACGACATTGTCTTCCTCCCGTTGAGGTCATTCGAAACGCTTTTGGTGCACCCCTTCCAACAGCCAACTGCACATACCGGTTGCCTCGGGCATCGCAGTTTGGCCATCGCTTCAGCAGTAATGCACTAACTAGTTACTTCATGTTTTACTTTGCTGTCAAGTCGGCTATAAGGCGGTCAGTGGAAATCGATCGCGACGGCCGGATTTGGTGACAGATTCGGATAATCGCGGTGCACCAAGGAAAGCCGCCGTATGACCCAAGCCATGACTCGCCCGCGCAGCGCCGAAGCCACCAAGGCACGTATCTTGGGGGCCGCAAAACAGGAGTTCGCACGGTTGGGATTCGCCGGAGCGCGGGTCGACGAGATCGCCGAAAAGGCACAAGCCAACAAGCGCATGATCTACCATTACTTCGGCAGCAAGGAGATGCTGTTTCAACTGGTGCTTGAGGAAGCCTATCTGGACATTCGTAGCGCCGAACAGGCGTTGAAACTGGACGACCTGCCGCCGCTTGATGCGCTGGAGAAACTGGTGACCTTCACCTGGCAGTATTATCTCGACAATCCCGAATTCATCACCCTGGTGAACAGCGCCAACCTGCACCGGGCAAAGCACATTGCCGAATCCACCAAACTCCCGGCATCGAGCCAGAAGCTCAATCAGATGGTCCAGGATATCCTGGACCGGGGCGTCAAAGATGGGGTGTTCAGGCCGAACGTCGATGCCCTACAACTGAACATCACGATCGCCGCGGTCGGCTATTATTATCTGACCAACCGGCACACAGGCGCCGTGTTGTTTGAACGCGACTATATGGATCCACAGGCCCTGGACGAACGTCTGGCCTTCAATGTCGAAACGATATTGCGGTTGGTTAGGGCCTAGTTCCTCACAGGCTCACTCCGCGTTGGCCCGCGATCCTTTCCGAAAAAAGAACTCTGCCGCAGCGACTTCAGCTCAGTCGTTATTGCGACAGATCCTGCGCCAGCATCAGCGCGTTGCCGTCCGGATCATAAAAGGTGGCAGTGCTCACCATGCCTTCGATTGTCTCCGTATCGCCATCGAATTTCACGCCAGCGGCCTCGAGTGCTTTGCGACCGTTTTCAATATCGGAAATGCCAAAAACCGGCACGCAATTGCCCGGCGCCGGTTCGACATGTTCGCCAAATCCGATTGTTACGCCCTGCGTATTGGTTAGCATCTCGCTCCACCCTGCCTCATCGGCATGATACATCAGTTCGAAACCCAAGTTCTGCGCATACCAGTCGGCGCTGCGGTGTCTGTCCTTCACAGAAAGCGCAATGGTGATTGTGTTTTCCAATGAGACGACAGACATGGCTCTTTTCCTCGATCTAAAAGTTAGTTACTATACTTTATGGACATTACAACACTTGTCAACATGACCTCCCGCGCTTGGTCGCTGAAAATTCTCGCCCTGCTGCATCAAGGTGTACCTGGGCGCCAGGCACCGTTGCTTGCTGCAGCCCACGCCAGCCGCACGTCCTTTGTCGCCAGCCTGAATCACCTCATTGATTTGAATTTGATGGAACGCAATCCCGGGCACGGCCACCCGCTTCGACCGGAGTTCAGGCTGACCGCCGAAGGCCACAAATTCGCGCCATACGCCTCAGAAATTGTCCAGGCCGCCGAGCAAAGTGATGACAGGCTGATTGTGATTCAAAAGACCTGGACCGTGCCCGTTCTCGCAGCGACGAAGGAGCCGAGACGCTTTTCGGAGGTCAAATCAACCTTGCCCATGGTGAACGACCGCGCGCTGTCGCAATCCTTGGACTTGCTTCAGAAGAATGACTGGCTTCGACGGGAGGTCGACACAGTCTGCCGACCACCCAGGCCGATCTATCAAGCGCAAAATGCCGGGCTCAATATCAGCAAGATAGTCGATTCCATGCCGTTGCGTGGCTAACTTTGTTCATCAACGATGACGGGGCCAGGCTTTATCCTCAAACAAAAGTTTGCGACGTCCACAGGACAGATCTGGAGCAGCAGGGCCTGGAACGAAGCATTGGGGCGGCGTCAGATTGCCCAATATCTTGCCAACAATACGCTGATTGGACGCTCTCTAATCTCTGCTTCGTCCGCTTCTCGGAAGTTCAGGCATAAGGCCTGGCTTACTCATGTAGCAGCTTCCGCTAAGACCCTAATGCGGTCACAAGATACGCCGTCTATACGCCGGTCAGTCCGCACGAAAGTCGTTCACATCCATGCACATACTCATGAAGGTTCTGGAAGCTTACTTCTTGATCAGCAATACGCCTGATGGCGTCCAGGACTTGAGTGGCAAGCTGACCTTGGATTTCATCGTGCAATAGCCGTAGAGGTTATGCTGAACTTGCATAACGTCAAATCCGGCAGCCGCACAATTGTCATTAGCCGCACAGCGGTACTGGCAGAGCCTTTGAGTCCATCCAAAGTTTCGCTTGTCGTTCCACTTGAGCAAATCAGAGCCGGGGCTGTCCTCAGATTGGCGAAGTTGAAACGGAACACCGCGTCCGGAAGTCAAAATCGTGTCTTCGTCATCCAGATAGAAGTCTTCCATATTGCTCAAAAAACTCCGCATTTCGCTTTCCATGCAGCGAAAAGCACCATCGCAATCTTCTAAACCAATCCAATAGTGGCCGAGTTCAATTTGTTGCGCTTCGGGAAGCTCTCCACCCGGTGCACGCCATGCAATAAAGTTGTAAAGCACATTATTGATCTGCAAACTCAATCCCATCAGATAGGCGTCGTCACATATTGCCTCTTCAGCAACAGATTCCGGATTGGCGCATACGGCATCGCTGGCTTTAACCTCAACGCTGCTGATAGCAAAAATGAGCATGACCGCTGAAATGTAGGCGGCAGACTGGGCTAACTTCATTTTGATTCTCCCGGATGTTTTTTGGTCTGGAAAGACCATAATTTGCAATGTGGGCTCGAACAATTGTTGGAATTCCGGTCACACAGATTTGGCAAAGCCAGGGGCCCGTCCGCTTCGAGCCAAAAGCAGATAGTCTTCTTCTTGATCTTTCAAAGAGAGACAGATTTCCGTGCTGAGCCAACGCCATCTTGATTGGCTGTATTTGGTCTGTTCCTAACCCGGTTGGGGCAATTTGAGTTTTTAGCGCAGCCTTCTGCGGTTAGGGTTCCAATGTTGAGCCCAAGGACAGGACGCCGCTTATGACACTCACTCTATACCACCATGGATCCTCGGCTTGTGCGGCAAAGGTCAGGTTCCACACGGCCGAAAAGCTACTGGAAAGGCATCTACATCGACATTCTCAAGGGCGAGCAGTTCACGCCCGAATTCCTGGCGGTGAACCCCAAAGCCGTGGTGCCCGGAGCTGGCCGGAAGTGGCCAGGATCCTGAACATCTAAAAACGACCTGCTTTGGCCTTGGCATGCGGATCCTTACTGGGATGCTGGGCTGCAAGATGTTGTTTGTTTCTCGTTGGCCTAGCGGCAACGAGAAGGTGGATCTCACATGGCCTGTTTCAACAGCGTGAGATAATCAGCCGCTTGCGCCGGTCTTGGGTTGCTGGCCGACAGGTGATCCAGCGCTGCCTTTTCAGCGATTGTCGGCAAGGCCGCCTCATCAACGCCAAGCTCAGCCAATCCTGTCGGCAAGCCAAGGGAAGACACAAAACCGGTCATCCAGTCATGCAGTTCCTGCCCCGCAGGCACATTCATCGCGTCGCGCAGGTCGGCATAGGCGGCATCCGCGTGCCCTTTGTTGAACCGCAAGATATGCGGCAAAAGAATACCGATCAGCGTGCCGTGATGCAGGTGCAGTTCCCCCAAAGGCGTTGCCATGGCATGGGCACCGCCCAGCGCCTTCTGCAGACTCATGCCGCCCATCAGGGCAGCCATCATCATTTCCCAACGGGCCTGGCGGTTCGATCCATCCTCGACGGCGATCGGCAACCACTTGGCCGATCGACGCACCGCATCCAGACCGATCGCTGCCGCTGGCGGGTTGTCCCAGGTGCTGCAATAGGTTTCGACGCCGTGGCTCATGGCGTCAATGCCGGTGGCGGCGGTCAAGCGAGGTGGCAGGCTCAGCGTCAGTTCCGGATCACAGATGACCACATCCGCAACCATATTGAGATTGACCGCCACGCATTTGCTGCCATCGAGCAGGCTCATCACACAGGCCCGCCCGACTTCGGCACCGGTGCCGGCAGCGGTTGGAATGGCGATTTGTGGGGCGACCTTGCCGATCTTTTCCGAGCCACCGGTTTTCACATTGTAGTCGGCCAATTGACCGCCATGACTGGCCAAAAGCGCCACCGCCTTTGACAGATCAATCGGCGACCCTCCGCCCAGAGCGATAACGCCGTCGCAACCCTTGTCGTGCCATGATCCTCCCCCAATGAAGTGGTCCGCTGTTATGTTTAGGAAAACGGAGGATCAAACATGGCTACGAAACGACATAA
>JABSRX010000019.1 GCA_013214695.1 Rhizobiaceae bacterium
CGAATTTCCCATGCGATCCGGCTCAATTGGTCCAGACGTCATAGATATCTCTACTCTCTACAAAAACACCGACTGCTTCACATTCGATCCGGGCTTCACGTCGACCGCTTCTTGCGAAAGCGCCATTACCTATATCGATGGCGATGCAGGTGTTCTGCTGCACCGCGGCTATCCGATTGACCAGTTGGCCGAGCATGGTTCGTTTTTGGAAACCTGCTACCTGCTTCTCTATCAAGAGCTGCCAACCAAAGACCAGTTGGAAGACTTCACCTTCCGCGTCACCAATCACACGATGCTGCACGATCAGATGACGAAGCTGTTTTCCGGCTTCCGTCGCGATGCGCATCCGATGGCGATCATGGTTGGTGTTGTTGGCGCCCTGTCGGCCTTCTATCACGACTCCACCGACATCACTGATGAGACACAGCGCGAAATCGCGGCGATGCGCATGATTGCCAAAATGCCGACCATTGCAGCGATGGCTTACAAGTATTCGGTAGGTCAGCCGTTTGTTTATCCGCGCAATGATCTCGATTATGCATCGAACTTCCTGCACATGTGCTTTGCTGTGCCGGCAGAAGATTATGTGGTGGATCCAGTGCTCGCACGTGCGATGGACCGTATTTTCATTCTTCATGCGGATCATGAGCAGAACGCGTCCACGTCAACCGTGCGCTTGGCCGGTTCGTCGGGCGCCAATCCATTTGCCTGTATCGCAGCCGGCATTGCCTGCTTGTGGGGCCCGGCCCATGGCGGCGCCAATGAAGCTGCTTTGACCATGCTGAACGAGATTGGTACGCCGGATCGCATTCCGGAGTTCATCGAGCGCGCCAAAGACAAGAACGATCCGTTCCGCCTGATGGGTTTTGGTCACCGTGTGTACAAAAACTACGATCCACGCGCCAAGATCATGCAGCAGACAACCCACGAGGTTCTCGGCGTGTTGGGCATCAAGGATGATCCCATTCTCGACGTTGCGATGGAACTGGAGAAGATTGCCATCGAAGATCCTTACTTCAAGGAGCGTGGTCTCTATCCAAACATCGACTTCTATTCAGGCATCACGCTGAAGGCGCTCGGCTTCCCAACTGACATGTTCACCGTGCTGTTCTCGCTGGCGCGTACCGTTGGCTGGATCGCCCAGTGGAAAGAAATGATCGAGGATCCACGCCAGAAAATTGGCCGTCCTCGCCAGCTCTATACCGGTGAGACCCAGCGTGATTTTGTCAAATTGGAAGACCGCTAAGGCGCTTGCCTATTTGACATGATTGAGCACGATTTCGGCCGCCAGTTCCCCTGGCGGCCTTTTTGTCTGCATCGCTTGGGTTAGTTCTTCGAACCCGTCAAGCTGAACCTGACGCTCAAGCGTGTCATCCAAAAGACGCTCTAGATAGCGCGCCAGCCGGTGGGGCGTGACCATTTCGTTGTGTTCTTCGGGCACGAAGACACGGTCCAAGATCAGGTTCGGCAGCACGCCTGACCACGTGGTAATCAAGCCAGCCAGCAGGCGAGCAATGGTGTCGAGACGGTAGCACACGAGCGTTGGAACGCGGTGCAGTCCCAATTCCAGAACCACGGTGCCTGACGTCGCCAGCGCCGCGCGGGCATGGGCGAATGTGTGAGCATTTTCGCTGCTATCCACCATCTTCGGCTGCACGGGCCAGTCAGCGGTCTGTTCCTTGATACTGTCGGCCAGGCGGGTCACAGCCGGCAATACGGGCTGAAAGTCGACGCCCCTGTCCCGTAGGATGGTCATGGCCTCACCGTACAGGGCCAACATGCGTTTCAGTTCGCCGCGTCGTGAGCCTGGAAGTACGAGCAATGTATTATCAGGCTTGGGGCGTTTGGTTTTCGGCAAGGCCGCGATCTGGCGCGCTAAGGGGTGGCCAATATAGGTGCCAGGTGGGCCGTCTAGATCAGCCAAAGCCTTGGGTTCAAACGGCAATATTGTCAGCACATGGTCGATATAGGCGCGCATCTTCTTGGCACGACCGGGGCGCCAGGCCCAAACGCTTGGGCAAACATAATTGATGACCGGTACCTGCGGCATGCGCTTTTTGACCCGCTTGGCGACAGCGTGCGTAAAATCTGGGCTGTCGATGAGAACAATGACATCTGGATCTTGTTTCCTGATGTCAGAAACGGTCTGATAAACCCGACGAACAATGGTGGGCAGTCGTGCAATCACCGCCGTAAAGCCCATTACCGCGATGTCCTCGATGTTGAAAAGCGACTTGATGCCCTGCTCTTCCAGGCGCGGTCCAGCCAGACCACAGAACGTGACATCGAAGCCTGCGTCGTCTGCTTGCTGCTGCAATGCCGGGACCAAGTCCGCCGCCAGTTTGTCGCCTGACTCTTCGCCAAGAACCAAATAGACCTTCAGGCTGCGCTTGCTCATCCCGTTTGATCCTTGGGTTCATGGCCAAAGATGAAAACATCATTCTCGCGCGCCATGGTCAGGGTCTTCTGCTTTTCAATCATCAGAGTTTTGCCGGCATGGACACCGATACCCTCAAGACCGGCAGCATGGACGGCTTCAACCGTTCCAGGTCCAATAGCAGGCAAATCCGCCCGCTCATCTTGCCCTGGTTTCACCACCTTGACGAGAACCCCGCCCCGCTTCTTGGGCAGACGACCGATCTCCCGCAAGTCGGCCACCCGGCGCAGCATCGCATCCGTTCCTTCAACACCTTCCAATGCCACTGCACGGCTGCCGACAATGACGCAGGCCTGACCAATGTCGAACTGACCCATGGTCTGAGCCACCTCAAAACCGTGTTCTATGCGCTTGCGGTTGGCCGCCTTGGGCTTGAGTCCGGTATTTGCGCCGGCTCTGACCGTCAGTTCGGGCAGCAATTCTGCAATATTGCGCACCGTGAAGCCGCGCTTCTCAATGGCATTGATGACACCCGACAGAATGTGATTGTCGCCGCCCAGCATGGCAGCCAGCAGTCCGGACAGCGTGCGGATCGCACCCCAATCCAATTTGTGCAGTTTGAATTCCGGGCGTCCGATGACGCCGCCTGCCAACACAAGATCCTTGAGACCATGTGCCTCGATGGACTTGAACAGGTGGCCTGCCCGCTCCCATTCGCACCATTCGTGCTCATAATGTTCAATTTTGGGATCGGCTTCGCCCGAAATACCAAAAACAACAACCCGATCGCCGCGCGCGGTGAATGCTTCGGCGATATCCAGCGGCAAACCACCATTGCCTGCAATGATAGCCAGTCCGCCTGGGCCACCGTTCAATTTGGGATCGTTGTTTCTATCGTCCAAACTGGTCGCTCCGTTTCCGCGCAACCTCGTCAGTTGTTAGCGGGCGTGCAAAGGGCTCGATCTTTTGCAGAAGTAACGAAATCCAGCAAATCGATCAATTGTTGGTCGCTGGCCGTTTCCCGCATCTCGGCGGCGACTTCCTGAATGGGCCGGCTGCCGGAGAACAGATCCTTGTAAGCCCCACGCACGACATGGATGCTTTCGCGGGCGATGCCGGCGCGCTTCATACCAATCAGGTTCAGCCCCGCAAGATGAGCCCGGTTGCCCATGGCGGTTCCAAATGGAATGACATCCCCCTCAACACCGGCCATGCCGCCAATAAAGGCGTGATGACCTACGCGGCTGAACTGATGTATGCCGGCGCCACCACCAAATATAACATGGTCACCGATTTCACAGTGGCCTGCCACCATTGCATTGTTGGAAAAAATCACACCGTTCCCAATGATGCAGTCATGCGCCACGTGCGAATTAGCCAAAAAGGCACAATTGTTGCCGACCTTGGTGACACTGCCACCGCCTTCGGTGCCGGGATTCATGGTCACACCTTCGCGGATGGTGCAGTTACTGCCGATTTCCAGCGTGACACGTTCACCGTGAAATTTCAGGTCCTGAGGCTCGTTACCCACCGAGGCAAACGGAAAAATGCGCGTTCTTTCGCCAATTGTCGTAATACCCTGCACGGAAACGTGGCTCAGCAGGCGCACACCATCGCCCAGTACGACATCCGGTCCAACATGGCAGAAAGGGCCAATTTCTACGTCGGCACCCAGCACACAGCCATCTTCAATAACGGCTGAAGAATGAATCTTGTTTGTCAATTTACTGGTCTTCCCGAGCCATCATCATCGCACCGATTTCAGCTTCGGCAACCTTTTGCCCTGCCACTTCCGCTACGCAGTTGAATTTGAAAATGTTTCGTTTCTGGGTCTTCTTGGTGATCACGTATTCCACGGTATCGCCAGGCACAACCGTTTTGCGGAACTTGGCTTTGTCGATTGTCATGAAGTACGTCGTTTTGGGTTCGCCTGTATAGTGCTCATGAGCCACAATTGCACCGGCGGTTTGCGCCATGCCTTCAACCAACAGAACTCCCGGCATAATTGGCGCGTGAGGAAAATGGCCAGTGAAATGAGGTTCATTCACCGTGACGTTTTTGATTCCTCGAGCCGAAAGGTCTCCATCGATATCTACGATTTTATCGACCAATAAAAATGGATAACGGTGCGGCAACAGCTCCATCAGCTGACCGATATCGAGTGAGTCGAGTTCGCCTTTTTCTTCACTCATTGTCCCTGCTTTCCTGTCTTTTTGTCCATTTCAGCGGCTTCCCGCTTTAACCGTGCCAAATCACGCATCCAGTGCTTGATATTGCGCGCTGGTACACCGCCGAGCTTTGAACCTGGAGCCACATCTGCGGAAACGCCGCTCAAACCGGCAATTTGCGACCCCATGCCTATCTTAACATGGCCATTGACTGCACATTGGCCGCCAAGCACGACATAGTCCTCCAATTCGCTGCTTCCTGCAATGCCGCATTGGCCCACAATCACACAGTGACGACCGATAACGACATTATGGCCGATCATCACCAAATCATCTATTTTGGTGCCTTCGCCAATAATTGTGTCGCGATTGGAGCCGCGGTCTACGCAGGTATTGGCGCCGATTTCGACATGATCCTGGATCACCACCCTACCAATCTGCGGAATTTTACGATGCCCACCCGGGCCCATGGCAAATCCAAAACCATCGCAGCCGATACGCACACCACTGTGGATGATGACATTGTCCCCGATCACGGCATGAACAACGCTTGCACCGCCACTGATCGTTGTGTTGCGACCGATCTGAACGCCTGAGCCAATCGACACATTTGGGCCAATCAGCGATCCCTGGCCGATTTGCGCTCCAGGACCGATGACCGCACCATGTTCGACGGTCACATCGTCTTCCAGCACAGCTGAGGGGTCGATATAGGCCCCTGGCGCAATGCCGTTTTGAACAACAGGCAGAGGTCGCATCGCCGTAGGGAACAGTAGTCCCATCGCAACGGCAAACGAATTATAAGGTTGCTGGCTGACCAGCGCGATGACACCCTCAGGCAGATTATCAACATAGCGCTTGGCGCAAATGACAGCTGCAGCTTTTGTGCTGGTCAGGGCTTCGACATATTTTGGATTGTCGATGAAGGTTAGACTACCGGGCTGGGCTGCCTCAATGGGGCTGACCGACGAGATCGCTACGTCGGCTTTGTCTTGATCAAGGAGTTCGCAACCGATCTTCTCAGCCAAAGATCCCAGAGTCAGATTGCTGGCAGGTTCGAAGAATGAGACAGCTTTCGCCAATTTATTCATCCCAGTAAGCAAAAGCCGCCACGTTGGTGACGGCTTTCGTAATTCGTGTTGTTCAAGCTACTAGAAACTTGAGCTGATGCCAAAACGGAAGACTTGGGTTTCATCGAAGCTCTCTTTGAGCACCGCGTGAGCAAAGTCGGCACGCAGCGGGCCAAATGGTGATTCCCAGATGATGGATGCACCAACCGACGCACGCAGGTTCGTTGAGTCCTGGACGGTTGTGGAAGACGAAAAGTCATTGTCATGCAATGTACCGACGTCTGCAAACAGAGCAGCGCTGACACCGTAAGAGCGTGGCAGGAAGAAGAATGGGAATTTCACTTCAGCAGTCGCGTTGTAATAGGTGGTACCACCGATGGCTTCCGTACCTTCGCGCGGACCAAGACCACGGTTACCAAAGCCGCGAATGGTCTCACCACCCTGGAAGAAGTGATCGGTGACACGCAATCTATCGCTGCCCCACTGGTGAATATAACCGGCACCAACCGCGCCCATCAGGACGATATCGGCGTCTTCAGAAAGCAGGTAGTAGCCAACGGCACGTGCGGTTGAGCGGATGTACTGTGCATCACCACCAAGCCCAGCAAAGTCCTGCGTAAAGTTCGCGTAGATACCTTCGCGTGGAGACCTCAAACTATCGAGATCTGTATAGGTGAGATTGTAACCGACCGACGATGTCAGGAACGGGCTGCGTCTCACCGCGTCTTGCAAGGCAATGCTGGTGCTGGTGCTTGTAACGTCTTCTTGCTTCAGTGTGTAGTTCACACCCAGGCGCAGATTTTCTGTTACCGGACCGGAAGCACGCAGGCGGCCGAACAATGTGTCAGATGCATAACTTGCATCACTATTTGATTTTGTTTCCTGGCTCGACAAGTCGAAGCCGGCTGCGATGCGATGACCAAGGAAATAGGGTTCTGTAAAAGACAACTCGTATTTGCGAGCACTTTCACCGATACCGGTGGAAATCTTCAGATACTGACCACGGCCAAGGAAGTTCTTCTCAGTCAACGAAATCTCGGCAATCGGGCCGCCGTTTGATGAATATCCACCACCGATGGCGAATTCACCGGTCGACTTGTCACGGACCTGAACAATGACGACTACGCGGTCTGGCGACGAACCCTGGCGTGTCGAAATACGCACCGAGTCAAAGAAACCGAGGCGGTCCAGACGACTTTTGCCCTGATCCACGAGCACCTTGTTATAAGCGTCACCTTCTGAAACATCGAACTCACGACGAATAACGTATTCACGGGTCCGGTCGTTACCGAGAACATCAATACGCTCGATGTATACGCGAGGTCCCTCATCAATAAAGAAGGTAATATCGATCGTACGATCGTCGAAATTGCGCTCACCGCGTGGCGTTACCTCTGAGAACGCATAGCCCGAGCGAGAAATCGAATTTGTGATCGCAATCAGCGAGCGTTCCACATCGCGGGCGCTGTAAATGTCGCCTGGAGTCACTTCCAGTTCATCGCGCAACGCTGCTGCATCAACAACCGCAAGCGCATTGTCGATCTCGACGGCTCCGAAGCGGTACAGATCGCCCTCGTCGACTGTAATCGTAATCGAATAGGTGTTGCTGGACGGATCGAATTCACCAACCGAGGAAATAACCTGGAAGTCTGCATAGCCCCGATTGTAGTAGAAGGTGCGCAAACGGCCTTCATCAGCAGTCAGACGGTCTGGATCATAAATGTCGTCACGCTTCAACCAGCTCAGGAAGTTACTTTCGTTGTGAGAAATAACTTCCATCAGGCGATTGTCGCTAAAGGCATTGTTGCCGATGAAGTCAATCGACGTAATCTTGGTACGACCGCCTTCATTGATCTGATACACGACATTAACGCGGTTATTGTCCAACTGATCAACACGTGCGGTTACGTCGGCGGAGGCACGACCGGACCGGCGGACAGCCTCGCGAATACGCTCAATGTCGCTGTCAACTTTCGACTGGCTAAAGATGCCCAGGCTCTTTGACTGAACGACGCCACGCAGTTGTTCATCACGGACTTTGTCGTTGCCCTCGAAAAGCACCAAATTGATGGTTGGGTTCTCTTCCACCTGTACCAACAGTCGGCGGCCTCGCTGCGTGATGCGAACGTCGGCGAACAGACCTGTGGAGAACAGGTTTTGAACCGACTCGTCTGTATCAAACGAGTTGAAGCTTCGACCCGGCTTGATGGTCACGTAGGAGCGAATGGTTTCAGCGTCGACGCGCTGATTACCGCGCACGTCAATCGCACTCACGACAGCAGCATGAGCTTCGCCGGAGATAGGCGAATAAGCCACAAATGCGGGGGCACTGGCCACCATCAAAAGGACTGCAAATATCCGTAATAATGATGCACTAAGCTGGATGAAACGTTTCATGAAGCTGTCTTGCCTTCGAACTAATTACCGTGCCGCGACCGCACGTCGCTTTAAATATCATATTTCAAACGCTTCTGAACCCAAAGATCTGGCGGATTCAAAAACTTGTTAAGAGTTTGTACAGGCTTTTTTTACCGTTGCAACCACTCTTGCGCGTTCACCTTGCCAATTTCTTTTCGGCGCGGCGAAAAGGCCACACCAAGTGGGTCATTGGTAAACAAAATGCTAACGATTAGCCGCTTCCACCCAGCAAGCGCAGTATGTCGTTGGACGTAGCGAACAACATGAGCATCAAAACACAGGTCAAACCGATTCGAAACGCCACATCCTGGGCCTTTGGATCGAGCGCCTTACCCCTAATTGCCTCCAACGCATAAAACAGCAGGTGTCCGCCGTCTAACATGGGCACCGGAAGCAGATTCATCAGACCAATACTCACCGACAGTGCTGCTGCCAGCGTTATCAGTTGAAGAATGCCTAAGGTTGCAACCTGGGACGTCATCTGGCCGATCCCCAACGGTCCGCGCAATTGGCTGGCATCCTGTTTGCCGCCGATCAATTCGCGCACAAAATGGTAGGTTCGGCTGATGATCAGTCCGATGGAATCGATTGATTTTACGAAGGCTGCCACTGGGCCAAGCGGGGTTTGAATGATGTTGGCCGGATCGGACCCCGGCCCTATGCCAACCAGGCCGGTCTGGAACTCGTTTCCGAAGCGATCGGTGCGCTTAGTCATCCGGGGAATGGCCGTAATGCTGATCTCGCTACCATCACGATCCACAATGAAATCAAGGGGTTCATCCGAACTTACCAGCGTGTAGCGGGCGATATCCTGAAAGCTTGTGATTTCACCGCCTTGGATAGACACCACACGGTCACCCAATTGGAACCCGGCCTCTTCGGCAGCGGAATTCTCCTGGATCGAGCCCACAACCGGCGCCAATTTGGTCTCGCCATAGTACATGAAGATGCCGGTATAGATCACACTGGCCAGGATAAAGTTGGCGATCGGCCCTGCTGCCACAACCGCCGCACGGCGCCATAGAGCCTTGTTTTCAAACGCCCCTTCCTGTTCTTGCGATGACATTTTTTGCAACGCCGCATGATCAGGTCGGCTTGCGGCATCCTGATCCCCGAGGAATTTGACGTAGCCCCCAAGCGGAATCACACAAAACTTCCACCGGGTGCCGTGTTTGTCGTTAAATCCAAACAATTCGGGGCCAAATCCTACGGCAAAAGCGTCAACCTTGACCTTGTTCCAGCGGGCAACGGAAAAATGGCCCAACTCGTGGAAGAAGACCACGATCGTCAAAACAAAGACAAAAGGCACAACCTTTGTCAGACCAAAGTCGAGAAGCGCCATGGGCGCCGACATCAAATCCATTTGATACGTTCCATTTCCACCGGTTGGTCGAGCCTATAAGGGTAATTGTTCAACATTTGGTCAAACTTGTGATCCGAAACCATCAAATTGCGTTTCGATGTGGGTTTTGTGCACTTCGACGCCGTTATTGCCCCATATTCAGCGCAACTGCCACCGCGACGGGCACCGCTGCGGCAACAAGTCCGTCCAGTCTGTCGAGAAAACCGCCATGACCGGGAATGAGATTGCTGGAATCTTTCACCTCAAACACCCGCTTCACCCAGGACTCAAAGAAATCACCCGCCTGAGAGACAATTGACAGGAATGCTGCGCCAAAAATCAGGCCGGCCATCGACAATCCGGGATAGACCAATCCCACGATAATCGCGAAAACCACAGCAAATACCAGACCGCCTATGCCACCGGACCAGGTCTTTTTCGGCGAAACGGCCGGCAGCAATTTAGGACCACCAAACTGACGGCCGACAAAATAGGCGGCTATATCGGTGATCCATACGGCTACAAATACGAACATCATCAGGCCAAAACCGCCGTTTTCGCGGATGAGCGGGAATGCGATGGCCGGAATCGCGCAATATAGGGCTCCAAGCCCAATCCAGCGGACATCCGACTTTTCGTCACCGCTGCTGACCAATTCCAGCAACAGGCCAAGACAGACAAAGCCAATAAGGCCAAAAAGCGGATAGCCAAGCAGATTGCACAGCAAGAGAGCCACGAATCCGGCCGTCAGCAGCGCTTCAATCCCATCAAATGGGGTAATACGCACCATGTCCTGCCATTCGTAGAACAGCAGCGCAGACAGGGCGATAGACAACACGATGAAGGGCAGACCGCCGACCCAACAGGCCGCCAGCACTACGATCAGCATGAAGATCGCTGACACAACCCGAAGGCCCAACTCGCTGTTTGAACGCCCACTCATGCGCTTGTTTGCTTGATAAGGCCGCCAAAACGGCGGCTGCGGCCCCGGTATTCGTCCAAAGCCTGCTCAAAATGGGCTTTGGAAAAGTCCGGCCACAAACAGTCGAGAAAGATGAACTCTGAATATGCAGCCTGCCAAAGCAGAAAGTTTGAGAGCCGCTTTTCGCCAGATGTTCTGATGATCAACTCGGGATCAGCCCAGTCCGCCGTGTCGAGAGCCTGTTTCAAAGTTGCTTCGTCGATTTGATCCGGTTGCAGATGGCCTTCTGCAACCTGAGCAGCGATTTTGCGGGTAGCACGCGCAATTTCATCGCGTGCCCCGTAGTTGAACGCAATAACCAGTCGCGTCGCGGTATTGTTGCGGGTCAGGTTTTCGGCTTCCTCGAGAAGCGGCAGAATATCATGCGGCACATTGTGGCGTGCACCGATGATCGAAACCCGCACGTTTTCTTTGTGCAGGTCCGCCAAGTCGCGCCGTATGAAGACTTTCAACAGCGACATCAATTCGCTGACTTCTTCCTTTGGGCGGCTCCAATTTTCAGATGAGAACGAAAACAGAGTGAGCGTCTTGATCCCAAGTTCGCCTGCTGCACGGACCGCGGCGCGCACAGCCTCGACACCTTTGCGGTGACCCTTAGTGCGCGAAAGGCCCCTGGCCTCGGCCCAACGGCCGTTACCATCCATGATAATCGCCACATGTGAAGGGCCCTGCCCGCAGGCCAAAGCTGCGGCCGCATTGGGCGCATCCTTTTTCTGCAATTGGGCATCATTGGACATCGGGAATATTCCACATCATCAAGCGCTTGGGACAGTGCCGACGTTAGACCTGCATGATTTCGGTTTCTTTGGTGGACAGAACGCTGTCGACTTCGGATACCATCTCGTCGGTCATCTTCTGGACCTTGTCCGACGAACTGCGGGCTTCGTCCTGACCGATTTCCTTATCCTTTTCCGCTTTCTTCAGGGTTTCCATTGCATCGCGGCGCACATGGCGGATAGCCACTTTTGCGTCCTCGGCATAGCCCTTCGCGACTTTCACAAGCTCACGGCGGCGTTCTTCGTTCAGGTCAGGCAAGGGAATACGCAGGTTCTGACCGTCGACAACCGGGTTCAAGCCAAGACCGGCTTCCCGGATTGCCTTGTCGACTGGGCCGACCATCGACTTGTCCCAGATCTGCACGGTGATCAGCTTCGGCTCCGGAGCGCCAACATTGGCCACCTGGTTGATCGGCATCTTCTGACCATATGCATCCACCATGACAGGCTCCAGCAAGCTCGCTGAAGCGCGGCCCGTGCGCAAGCCGGCAAGATCCTTGCCGAAGGAAGCAATCGAGCCTTCCATACGTCGCTTTACATCGTTGAGATCAATGCCATCTGCCATAATTTTGTCCTCTGTCGGAAATCCGGCACCTTGCGCCGAAGGAATTAGTTGCTGCTTACCCGGGTGAAGGTCCCCTGCCCGCACAAAACGCGTGCCAACTCCCCCGGTGCGTGAATTGAAAACACGACCACATCAATATCATTGTCGCGGGCTAACGCAACCGCTGATCCATCCATGATCTTCAATCCCTGTTGCAGCAGGTCTGTATGGGTCAGCGTGTCATATCGCGTCGCGTTTTTGTCTTTTTTAGGGTCGGCAGAATAGATCCCGTCCACTTGAGTGCCTTTGAAGATCGCGTCGGCCCCAAATTCCGCCGCACGCAACGCCGCAGCCGTGTCCGAAGTGAAGTAGGGATTGCCGGTGCCGCCAGCAAATATGAGCACATCACCGCGATCACGCGCTTCAATCATGCCCCGTTGGGTGAAGGTATCGCAGACCTGTGGGACGGCGAGGCCTGACAAAACGGTCACTGCCACACCGCGGCTTTGCAATTCCATGCGCAATGCCAGAGCATTCATGATGATGGCCATCATGCCCATGTGGTCGCCGGTCACCCGATCGGCGCCATTGGCTGCCAGAGCCATGCCGCGGAAAATGTTGCCGCCACCCACAACAAGCGCAATCGAAGTTCCCAGGGCTGCCGCCTCTGCAACGTCATCGACAACCACAGCCACCTTTTTGGGGTCGATACCAAACGGCTGATCCCCCATCAGCGCTTCGCCGGATATTTTATACAGAATGCGGGCAAAAAGCGGTTTGCTCATGGGGTTTGTTTGTCCTCGAATCTGTGGCGCGGCCGATATTAAACGCGGCAAACTGATACTAGAAGACATCCCCATTGTCACCTCAAGGCGGTGCAAAGCAACGGACGCTTGAATTGGTTATGCCGGTTTGGTTTAGTCATGGGGATATCCAAACAAGGTCGGGTGCCAAACTGACCAGTCCCAGACCCGAAAGAATACTCAACTGATGAACCGAAAACGCCTTGTCTTGTTCCGTCACAACCATGTGCCTGCCGATGACCGTATCGCAGGATGGGCCTATTTCAACGGCTATGAAATCGACGTGCGCTATCCGTTTTCAGGCGATGATCTGGACGGATTGGCGGCGCAACTCGGAGATGAATCGGATATTGTGGGCACGGTTGTCTACGGTGGTCCGTTCAACGCCTTTGAGCACACCAAATACCCGTTTTTGGTTCAGGAACAACGTTGGATTGAAGCCGCGATGAAGGCTGATATTCCTCTGCTGGGTATCTGTCAGGGAGCCCAGCAAATTGCGCACACGTTAGGCGTCTGGGTCGGACCTTACGAACCCGAGGTTCACGAGTTTGGCTATTATCAACTCGAGCCCAGCGACGCCGGGAAAAGAGAGGAATTTCTGGAGAATCCGATCCACGTTTGCCAGGCTCATTACCACACGTTTGATCTGCCCGATCAGGCTGTTCATCTGGCCCGCAGCGCGGCCTATGAAAACCAAGCCTTTCGGATCGGCGAGAAGGTATACGGGTTCCAGTTCCACGCGGAGCAGACGGTTGAGAATTTCCGCCGCTGGCAGGACTCAAAGGTGACCAGTTATGGTCAGCCAGGCGCACAGACCCGCGAACAACAAAACCAGCTGATGGCTCAACACGACCAAGCGCAAGGCGAATGGTTTTACGGATTTCTGGACAAACTGTTTGGGCCCGCCAAATAATCGGACCTGCTCAACAAAAAGGGCGATATCGGAAACCGATACCGCCCCAATTTATTCTTATGACTTAGGGCCTTAGCCTTTTGACATAGCAGCGACTTCTGCAGCGAAGTCGTCTTCTTCTTTCTCGATGCCGTCGCCCAGCTGGAAGCGAGCAAAGCCTTTCAGTGCGATCGGTGCACCGGCGTCGGCTTCAGCGTTTTTCAGCGCCTGCTCAACGGAGTTTTCACCATCGATAACGAAGGTCTGAGACATCAGAACGTTCTCTTCGTAGAACTTGCGGATACGGCCTTCGACCATCTTTTCGATGATGTTGTCAGGCTTGCCGGATTCGCGGGCGCTCTCGACGAAGATTTTCTTTTCTCTTTCGACGACTTCAGGATCCATGTCCTCACGAGTCGCAGCCAATGGATTGGTCGCAGCAACGTGCATGGCAACCTGACGGCCGATGGCGTTCAGAGCGCCAGCGTCACCGGTCGACTCAAGGGCGACCAGAACACCGATTTTGCCCAGACCGTCGGCAATCGAGTTGTGGATGTAAGAGGCCACAACGCCGTTGTCGACTTCGATCACGGCTGCACGACGCAGACCCATGTTTTCACCGATGGTTGCGATGGCTTCAGTGACGTTGTCGGCAACCGACTTGCCGCCCATGTCGGCAGCGTTGATGGCGTCGACAGAGCCGTCGGTACCGATGGCAACTTTGGCGATGCCAGAAGCCAATGCCTGGAAGTCGTCGTTGCGGGACACGAAGTCGGTTTCCGCGTTGACTTCGACCACAGCAGCTTTGGAGCCTTCGCTGACAACAGCAACAAGACCTTCAGCAGCGGTACGGCCGGATTTCTTGTCGGCCTTGGCGATGCCTTTGGCACGCAGCCAGTCTACAGCTGCTTCGATGTCGCCGTCATTTTCGTTCAGCGCGTTTTTGCAGTCCATCATGCCTGCGCCGGTTTTTTCGCGCAGTTCTTTCACCATTGAAGCTGTAATAGCCATCTCAATAGCCTTTCTGGTTGGCCTGTTTGCATCGCGGCGGATCCGCGATGGTCAAGGCGAAGTTTGTGTCGTGAAAAATGGTGCCCCTGAATCGGGGCACCAGCTTGTCTGTTAAATTGGGTTCAGCGGGCGCTTTACAAGACCTGCATGTCAGCTATGCGACCGACGCCAAAGCCCGCATGGTTAGCCTTTGATGCGCTCGGCAGCCTGGGCTTTCCAGTCTTCGATCTGTGCCGCAGAGAACGGCATATATTCGTCGACCTTGGCAATGTCTTCAGCAGTCAGTTCAGCGATCTGCTTGTACGTGGTGATGCCCTGCTCTTTCAGCTGGGTTTCGGCCACAGGACCAATGCCGTTGATTTCTTTGAGATCGTCAGCGTCACCTTCTGGTGCTGTGAACAACGGCGCAGCTGGTGCAGCAGGCGCTTCCTCGGCAGCAGGCGCTTCTTCAGCAACTTCAGGAGCAGCTTCCAGGACGGTTTCGGCAGGCGCTTCGGCCTGGGCACCCAGATCAACACCGGAGGCACCCTGCTGACGGGCGATGCCGTCGATGGCTGCTTTGGCGACCAGATCGCAATACAGGGCGATGGCGCGGGATGCGTCGTCGTTACCTGGAATTGGCAGGTCGATATTGGCAGTATCGGAGTTGGAATCGAGGATCGCACAAACCGGGATGTTCAGCTTGGCAGCTTCCAGAACCGCGATGGCTTCCTTGTTGGTGTCGATGACGAAAATCAGGTCAGGCGTACCGCCCATGTCCTTGATGCCGCCCAGAGCGCGTTCCAGCTTGTCCCGCTCGCGGGTCAACTTCAACAGCTCTTTCTTTTTGAAACCGGCCTGTTCGCCAGACAGCAGC
The DNA here is from genome assembly GCA_013214695.1 of Rhizobiaceae bacterium. GTDB lineage: Bacteria > Pseudomonadota > Alphaproteobacteria > Rhizobiales > Rhizobiaceae > Pseudahrensia. The sequence continues at coordinate 15,240 of JABSRX010000019.1, forward strand.
TCTTCCAGCTCGCGCAGGCGCTTGATCGAGTTGGAAATGGTTTTCCAGTTGGTCAGCATGCCGCCGAGCCAGCGGGCGTTGACGTAGTACTGAGCCGAGCGACGGGCAGCGTCAGCAACCTGCTCGGAAGCTGTGCGCTTGGTGCCGACGAACAGCACGCGGCCGCCGCGGGCAACGGTGTCGGAAATCTGCTTCAGAGCGGTGTGCAGCAGCGGCACGGTCTGAGACAGGTCAAGAATATGGATGTTGTTGCGGGCACCGAAAATGTACTTATCCATTTTCGGGTTCCAGCGGTGGGTCTGGTGACCAAAGTGAACTCCAGCTTCAAGCAGCTGGCGCATAGAAAAATCGGGCAGAGCCATGGCTCGCATCTCCTTTTACCGGTTGTACCTGGCGCGGATAAGAACGACAGAAATCTGCCGCACCGGAAGTGCTGGTCAGTGCCATGTTATCGCTAACTCGGGGCTGATCGTCCCATAGGAACGTTGACCAACACGCATCCGCGTGTGGAATGAGCGGCGTTATAACGGACATTTTGAAAGGTGCAAGCCCTTTTTCCGCCCCGGCGTGCCCCCTGCTCTACGGCTGTCTCATGGTGATCATGGTGCCATAGTTGTCCGCCAGCATGCGGGCATCCTTCTTGTTGAACTTCACCGATGAAATCTCCGCCATATCCAGCCGGTTGCGGCTGTCGAACAGCTTCATCACGTCGACATCGAAATCGACCTGGCTGCTGGCGTCCAGGTCCATCTGTTCACCCGGATTGAAGCTGAAACGGCGCAAATTGTCGCTGAAGCCGACATGATAGACCAAAGGTTTGCGGCGGTCGCCCACCTGCAAATTGCCCTCAACCTGTCCGTCGTCAGAGATTTCTGTACAGGTGCTGCCACAGTCTTTTGCTGATCAGTGTCGAAACGCGCAATTGATTGGGTCAGGTAACAGGTTTTGCCTATACCCCACGTCCATTTGCTTTTGCTGAATAGAAGCTGAACATTGTTTTCACAAAGCCTTCAGCAAGTAGGCTCTACGCTTAATCAAATTAAAGCTCCAGAAATTGAGGAAAACCTAACCATGAAGCGCCTTACCAAGATTTTTCTAGCAGCAGCTGTCCTCGCCCTAAGTCAAGCGGCTGCGAAAGCGGAGCAGATTGTGTTGCAATCGTCCCAGTCTGGAATGTATGTGACAACGGTTAATGGGACGCTGGCCGCGTCAACCCGGGACAAGACCCAAGCCATTCGGTTTGATACTGTCAGGCTCAATGGTAACAAGATGGCGTTCCGTGACATACGCACGGGAACCTATCTGCGGGCAGGAGTTGGGCCTAATACATTTCTGGCTGTCGGAAGCCCGCATATCAGGGGTTGGGAAACGTTTAAAGTGTTTTCGATGGGCGGCGGGCGAGTCGCTTTGCGTTCGCTCCAGAACGGCAAGTATGTGCGGGCTGGATACGGCCGGTATTCACACCTCTCGGCATCGGTCGATGAGCGGCCTGCGGGATGGGAAACTTTTCAGTTTGTTCGAGCGCCCCTGGGCAACGCCAATCAGGGCAATAGCGAAACCGGCGGCTTGTCGACACGCTCTTTGGCTGGGACCTACCGGATTACGCACGTTGCTGCTGACAATGGATTTCTTGTCCGGCTTGGGCGCCAGCTTTCTGGTCAGGCGCGCTTTTCACTAAGTCAGCGCGGACAGGTACGGACAACGGTAGGCTGTAACAGCATATCGACCGGCCTGCAGATTAACAATGGACAGGTCACGAACAATGGATCGGTCTTGTCAACTAAAATGTGGTGTGTTGATCAAGGCCAGCAGGCAGCAGAAAGAGGGATAATACGCGCATTGCAAACAAGCCGCACCGTAAGCCAAGATGGCCGGGAGGTAACATTTCGATCTGCCTCAGGAGCAGAGGTTCTGAAAATTACACGGTGATGACCGCTTGCCGATCCATAATCCACAATGTGGATCGGCAAGCAAGAGATGCAGCATCTTACCGAACCACGGGGGCACGCGGGAAGGGTCCAACTATCCGCCCGAGGCGCCATGTAATGCTGAAATTGGCGCCCGACTTTAATCTCTTGTGCGCTGCTAGTTCTTAAAGAGTATGTGCACAAATTTGCTCTCGCGACATTTAAGATTCCTGCATCTGTCAACGGCGGCGCAAAACTAGGGGATTGGGCCGAGTGAAAAGTAAACCGCTTGCGGCTCATTCGTGAGACCGCCGGGAGGGCGCAGCCGAAATGAGGGTCTCATACGTGTTCGGTGATTTTACGGAAGGGGATCAGCCTGCCTTTCGGGCGTGGCTTTGGGTGACGCGGTTCAGCAGCGCACCAGCCAGGCTCTCAGATCCCAAGGCTTCATCCATTTGTCAAAGGCGAGAATGCTTGTGACCAGGGTCGCCCCGCGTTCGTAGCTTTGAGAGATCAACTCGAAGAGTAAGTCCGCCCCGCTCCTTTGTTGCGGTACGAAACTGAGCAGGTCGATGAAGAAAAGTTTACAGGCGGCCATATGCTCCTGGAAACACCTGAGATGCCGTTTGTCGCAGAGCTCTATCATCTAATTGTATACTCCAAGATCAGCAATGACGGCCCAAGTCCACTCCCTTCAAAAATTAGTCTAATCCGTTCATGTGGCGAATTTAACAATGCAGGAAACAACAAAACTCAGACTGCACCAATAGTGATCTTGGCTGTTTTTTAATCTAGCAGGAGGCCCGTTCAGACACGGTTCAGGTATAAAACGTCAAAAGATAACTCTGACATCAGTAATCGCGATTTCCGAACCAAGAGGCAACTCCCCTTATGACTGCACCCGACCTAGACCTCGCTAGCGCGCTTATGGTCATCCTCGAGACTTGCGACCATGAGGTTCCTACAAAGTACACGACCGAAGTCGTAATGTTGGCTTGGGAAGAGGTGCACGCACGACTGGGGGCCAAAGCAAATGTGAATGGTTGGTATAACGGCCAAACTTTGTTAGGACACGCGTCTTCTTGGCGACGAACGGATGTCATGGAGTTGCTGCTCCGACACGGAGCGCGCATCAATGATGCCGTTTTAGAACCAGCCAACAAGCACTCCGGCTTTACCGTCGCCGCAGGGGAGGAAGACCCCGACATCGTTCGCTTACTCGTGCGATATGGCGCTAATCTCTTGGATTTTGATCAATCTGTTTTGGCCTTCGCTGCCAAGGCTGATCTGATACCCCAGCAGGCTGTCGACAGAAAGCGCGTGCATCTTGCACAGGTCCAACGAGGGGGGCGTAATCCGCAGCCGTTCTGGAACCCATTCTACATCGAACAGATCCGTACTTTCGATACGGCATATGGGGGGATACGTCGGGCCTTCGATATCTGGAGCACCGACTGCCTGGCCGTACCTTGTCCAAGTTTTAGTTTCAATCGGCTCGGCCGGACCATCACTCCTCTCCCGGACGGACGATTAGTCTTCATCGCTGGCGAGCACGAAGATTCATATGATCGGGATTTCTGCATTTACAACGATATATGTGTGCTTGATGAAAATGGAGGTGTCGAATATTTCACCTATCCAGTCGATAAATTCCCTCCGACGGATTTTCACAGTGCAACGCTCTTGGATGACAATATCCTGCTGATAGGAAATCTTGGTTATCCAGAACAACGGGAAGCTGGCGTAACCCAGGTGTTGCGATTGGATATCAACACGTGGCGCGTCTCCCGTGTTGCAACCAGCGGCGATAACCCAGGGTGGATCAGCGAACATACCGCAGACTTGTGCAATGGTGAGATCATCATCTCTGGTGGTAAGCGGCTGCCAGATCCTATAGATGTCACTGCAAAATACGCATTAAATACGCGCACGATGAGGTGGCGGGCAGTGTAAAGACCCCAGATCGGCGATCGCTTCTTGGCTGTTACCGTGTTGCTGCACTGAAGCGTGATGCTGAATGGTCAATCAACAATGGACGAATTGAACGCCTGTGGAAGCGTGAGGGGCTGAAAGTGTATCTGCACCAATCGTGTACGTTGCAGCTTGCAACACTATACGGTGAATGGAGTTATAGACTCGGTTGAACTAGGTGGTGATGACCTTGCCCGCTCCGCCTTTCCAGAGGCTGAGATCGTCGAAGCCGATGTCTCACGTATTGTTGTTGATGTTGAGTGTTTNCTTTGCCATGGATGGTAGGCGGATTAGTTGGAATCCGTGCGCTGGTGGCGGAAAGAGGTATACATCCACCAGGTCGGAATGTGTCTGGAATGCCGAGCAAATCGCCCAGTTTAGCTCAGGAGCGCCGTTTGCGGTCTCATTGCCTTTCTCATTGCGCTGCATACTGGACAGCGCCAGGGCGATATTTTGAGGCTCCAGTGGTCAAATTATGATGGCCAGCGGCTTCGGCTAACGCAGTGAAAGACAAAACTTAAGGTTTCAGTTCTGGTGGTGCCCCAATTGCGCCGGATACTAGACCAGTTGGAGAAGAAATCGACCTATAAGACGGACACGATTCAAAGAGCTTTGCATAATTCCAGCCCAAAACGTCATCGCGCAACCGGCAACGGCGGAAAACATAAAGTCGCAATCAACATTATTCCGTGAAATTTTAGAGGTGTTGGGCTTTACCTGCCACCGAAGGTTTCGCGGCCTCCGGGCACCCGCTTGTCGATCGGAGTGCTCACTTGTTCATCGCCCGGCGCACGAATAATGCGAGCACTAGGCCGAGGATAAAAAATGCAACGCCCCATGCAAATGCCAGTTCCGGGCTCTGAACTCGAAAATACCGCATGGTCAAAAAGCTACGCAGCACCGGGTCATCGTGACTGTAGGCAATATCAAATGCCCAAACAGTTTGAAGCGCCCCCCAAGTCATAAAGAACCAAGCTCCGATCGCAGTCAATCGAAGTAAAATCATTTCTATTCGCTAAAATAATATTGTCGCAGTTCTTTTATTGTGACACAAATTTGGACTTTGCGCGAGAATTATTTTCTATTCCTATTATGCTAGGACCAAGCATTCTTGAATTTCGAAATATTGGCTTCAGCGTACGGTTACGCGACGAACTGCTCAACGGAGAGATCTTCTATTCTATCAAGGAAGCCCAGATCATCATCGAAGAATGGCGACACGACTACAAAACCAAACGGCCTCACAGCTCACTTGGATACAAACCGCCTGCACCCAAAGGCATCATCCATTAGCACGAAAGGATCGCTATGCACTAACATTCAAACTGGACCAATAAGATCGGGCTGGTAAGTAGATTATACCCTAATACAGATGGATACCGTTTTTCTGAATGGTGGATGAACATCCTGTTCCGAATACGTTCAGACGATCTTTGGTTTGGTCATTTTGTCGCTGCTAACTATGAGTATCATTTCAATCCCGGTTGCGCAGATCGACACACGGAGAGGGCCTGAAGGTAGTTCAAGAAAGTGTGTTACACTCCATACAGACTAGTCTGCAAGAACCGATTTAGTTTCTTTCCAAGACCGTTGAGGAATTCTCTTCAACACTAATCACTAGAGAGGAGACACAACAATGAGCAGGAATAATCGACCGCTGTTTTGCACCGTTGCGCTTGCTGCCGGATTATTGGCTGCAAATGCTCAAGCAGAACAAAAATCCGTTTTGCTGCCTGGGGACGCCGTTGTTACCGGCTTTTCCGGCATCGCCCAAATTTCACCGTCCACTCCCACAATTGGCATAGACCTTAATGGGCCGTCCGCACAGATCATGTCGCTGGCTGCCATGCCCGGTGCCCCGAGCGGTGAAGCAATCACACAAGTTGCCAAGCGAATCATAACGGCCAAAGAAGTTGGACAAGTATTTGCAATCGCGCTGGATGATGCCAAAAATGGACAAGCTCCAAATATCTTTCTTGGCGCTACCTCATTGTTCGGATTGCATATTGTTGAAGGCGCAGGTGGCGAACGGCTTGAATTTGGAGAACCCGGCGCCAAACTCATGGATGGCCAGTTTGGCCCTGGCGGAACTGCCGGATCAATCTGGAAAATTGACGGAGTAAGTGGTGAGATCAGCGAATTTGCCCGCCTTCCCGGCAACTCCGGGGCCGGTGTCGGCGACGTTGTTTTTGATGCGGTAAGCCGACAATTCTTCGCAACCGATCTTGATAACGGTAAGATTTACCGGATATCCGAAGACGGTGCGATTATCGATACGTTTGACCATGGGCTTGACGGTCGCGTAAATGCCGGACTGGCGGCCATCAGTGACGATGGTTCATCGCTAGACATCAACGACGCAACATTTGATACCATCGCTCCTGAAACTTGGGGCTATACGCAGTCCCAACGACGTGTCTGGGGCATGACGACCCACAACGGTCGTCTGTATTATGCTACAGAAACTGATCCCCAGGTCTGGTCGGTTGGTATTGCAAATGATGGAAGTTTTGCAGCTGATGCAAAGCTGGAGTTCGATGTAACAGACCTGTCCAGCAACGGACCTATTACCGATATGTTGTTCGACAAGTCGGGCAGACTCTATCTCGCCCAGCGTGGCCCTCAAACAGCAAGTTTTAATTTCTCCAAATTTGCTGAACCCGGTGTGGCACTTGTAATGCGTTACGTGCCATCTGCCACCGACGAAGATACCTGGGAACTAGATCCCGATTATTATGCCATCGGCATGACACCGGATCATGAGGCCGCCAATGGTGGCGTAGCCATCGGTTATGAATACGACACAGATGAAAATACGCGAATTGCCAAATGCGGCGGAACTCTGTGGTCGACCGGTGGCCGTCTGGTCGCCAGTGACGGATCGCCTGATACCCCAGCCGACATTCACGGCCTTCAGGGCAATTCAATAGAAGCTGTTCGACCGGAAAACGTTCCTCCCCTGGCCTCTTACTTCATCGACTACGATGGCCAGACGGGTGATGCGCAAAAAGCCGGGCATATGGGAGATGTAGAAGTTTTCCAGCCGTGTGCAAAAAAAGCCACTCACCAATATCCGCCAGGTTATTATCCACCTGGGGACTATCCACCCGAGGATTGGCCACCTGAATTTCCTCCACCCAGAGAGCCGTCTAGCACAAATCTGCGTCTGACCAAGACGGCCTCTCCAAAAGACTGCCTACCCGAGTTTGGCGGTTGGTCCTGCCAGTTTAAGATTGTGGTACGGAATACCGGTCCCAATCGTTATTGGGGTGATATTCTGGTCAGCGATACCGTGCCGGGAGCACCAGCTGGTTTATTCTTCGGCGTTGGTCCCGTGCCACCTTGGTCCTGCTGGACAGCTGGTGCAGCCAATTTGCAGTGTTGGCGTCCGAACGTATTGCTCAATGTTGGCCAATACGTCGAACTGAAGGTCAATGTCTGGCTGCCGAGTTCGTACAATCGGTGCAGACTCCGCAACATAGCAGAAATCGAATGGGCACCAGGTGCTACCCGGTGGAACGCCAACCCGGATGACGACTTTGATGGTGCATCTGCTCGGATACCTTTGCCAAAGTGTTTGCCAATCCATCGCCCAATCGGATCAGACGTCCATCGCCCGCAAGGTTCTGATGTTCACCGTCCGCAAGGTTCTGATGTTCACCGTCCACGCGGTTCGGATGTTCATCGTCCAAAAGGGTCGGTTGTCCACCGTCCAAAGGGTTCGAACGTCCATAAGCCCAGGGGATCTACGGTCCACAAGCCAAGAGGATCCACGGTCCATAAGCCTAGGGGATCTGTGGTCCATCGTCCGAAGGGATCGATCGTACATCGTCCAAAAGGGTCGGTAGTCCACCGTCCAAAGGGATCGACTGTCCACAAACCCAAAGGATCCAACGTCCATCGTCCGAAGGGATCGATCGT
>JABSRX010000188.1 GCA_013214695.1 Rhizobiaceae bacterium
CTGCTGGACAGCGATGATTATTATCAGTTTGAAGGCGGCATGACGGCGGCTGTTGAACATGTTTCCGGGAATCGCCCGATTGTTTATCACAACGACCATTCGCGCCCCGAAAGGCCGGTGGTGAGGACCCTGGAAGAAGAGATCGGCAGGGTTGTACGTGCCCGCGTGGTCAATCCGAAATGGATCGCCGGGGTCATGCGGCATGGCTATAAGGGCGCCTTCGAAATCGCCGCAACCGTCGACTATCTGTTCGCCTTTTCGGCGACGACAGGGGCTGTCAGCGACCACCACTTCGATGCAGTTTATCAGGCCTTCGTGGCTGACGATGAGGTGCGCGAATTCATGGCAGACAACAACCCCCATGCGCTGAGTGAGATGTGCGACCGGCTTTTGGAAGCGCTTGACCGCGGGCTGTGGACAGCCCGGTCAAACTCGGCAAAGTTTGAACTTGAACAATTGGCTCGATCCGAGCCATCCCCGCAATTGGCATAGGCAGGAGAGGTGCGACATGACAGACAAACCCGGTAAATACGATCATTTGTCCGAAGAGGAATTGAACGCCCGCCACGCGGAGAAAATGAAGAAAAAGAAGGCGGCCCGCGACAAGATTATCGCCACCAAGACCCAGGAAAAGGGCCTGATCATGGTCCATACCGGGAAGGGCAAGGGCAAGAGCACGGCTGCCTTCGGCATGGTCTTCCGCGCGCTTGGCAACGGCATGAAGGTCGGGGTCGTTCAGTTTGTCAAAGGTAAGTGGCAGACCGGCGAACGGGTCATTCTGGAGAAGCTCGGCGATCAGGTGACGATGACCGCAATGGGCGACGGCTTCACCTGGGAAACGCAGGACCGTCAGCGCGACATCGACGCGGCGCGCGCCGCGTGGGAGAGGGCGAAAGCCATGATCATGGACGATGAGCACGACATGGTCCTGTGCGATGAACTCAACATCGTGCTGCGCTATGACTATCTGCCAGTCAGCGAGATCATCGAAGTGCTGCAGAACAAGCCGGAAATGACGCACGTCATCATCACCGGGCGCAACGCCAAGGAAGAGTTGATGGAAGTGGCCGATCTGGTCACCGACATGACCATGGTGAAACATCCCTTCCGCGCCGGCGTCAAAGCGCAGGTCGGCATCGAATTCTAAGGCAGTTTACGAACAACATTTGGATGGATGTTTCGTCACTATCCAATAGTGACTCGGACGCGCCCTGTGTTACCAATTGAGATCAAGAGGAACACCCCGGGCCGATCAATCGGCCCGGCTAAGAGGAGATGGGCATGCCATTGGATAAGGATACGCTGAGAGTCACGTTGTTGGGGACGGGAATTCCGGATCCGGGCATCAATGCCTTTGGCACCTCGACGATGATTGAGGCGGGTGACGAAAAGGTACTGATCGACTGCGGTCGTGGCACGGTCATTCGCATGGCGCAGGTCGGGTTTCCGATTGGTTTCACCGACACGGTCATTCTTTCCCATTATCATTCGGACCACTATTCGGGCATTTTCGACATGGTGATGACGGGGACCATTCGTCAGCCCTGGTCGAACCGCGGTGGCCCGCTGCATGTCTATGGCCCCAAGGGCATTGAAGATATTGCGGAAGGTGCCTGGCAGGTGACCAAGCCTGACCGTGATATTCGCGTGGCTGACGGCGAGAGTGATCCCGAAGACATGCGGATTATTCCACATGTCTACGAAGAGGGTGTTGTGTATGACCGCGGTGGTCTGGTGATCCGTGCCATCGAGGTCGACCATGGCGAGTTCATCCGACCGGCCTTTGCCTTCCGTGTGGAATACAAGGGCCATGTGTTCGTCCATAGCCACGATACCAAATACAACGAGAACCTGATCGCCAATGCGCAGGATGCCGACGTGTTCATCCATGAAGTCGCCGCTGCACGTCCTGAGACGCTGGCAAATTATCCGAAGGTGAAGATCGCCATCGATCACCATTCCACGCCAACCGATGTCGGCAAGGTTTTTGCGCAAACCAAGCCGAAGATCGCGATGCTGACGCACCTGGTGTTGTTGCGTCCCGACCCGATGAAGGTCAGCGAAGTGACCGCGCAAATTGCTGAGGAATATGATGGCCTCGTGATGGTCGCCGAAGATCTGATGACCATCGATATCGGCAAAAACATCTCGATCATCCCGTTCCATCACGGGCAGTTGGGCAATCTGGAGCAGGCGCGCCGCTGATCGCAACAGCGCGTCCAGACTTCACGCAAGCTTGAGCGCAGTTTGTCGCAGTCGCGGTGAAACGCTGCATGTTTTGCCGCAATTGTGGTATATCGCGTTGGCAAAATGTTCAGGCCAACAGACCGAGCGGAGACCCAAGATGCGCAAATTCCAACTGACCCGTCGATCCCTGATTTCGTCCGCAGCAGCTTTTGGTGCGGGACTTATTGTGCCAGCCCAAGCCAGCGGCTTGGCCGCAACTCGGTCGATGCGCGGTGGATCCAACAACTATCTTCCAAATGCACCAATTGTTGAACGCATTGGTGGCGGGGGATTTTGGATGAGTGGCACCGTGCGCCGTGCTGGGGACGGTGCACCGCTGGCTGGAAAACGCATTCAGATCTGGGCGCATACGACAGAAGGCCATGAACGGGATCCCCACAGCCATGGATCGACCCTGACCGATGCCAATGGTGAGTTCCGTCTTGAAATGCCGCAGATTGTGCCTGCCTTTGGTCAGGCCCATGGTCATCTTGCCTATGACGATGATGAGTTCGAAACGGTCTTTCTGCGCCCGGTAATGGCGAGTTCGAGAGACAATAGCCTCAGCGCGCATTTCGTTCTGCAGCCCGTCTGATCACCCCGGAAACGTCCCATGAAAAGCCGGCCCGTGAAGATCCTGATCTGGGCCGTTTTTGTCCATGCCATCATCGTTCCATTTGCGGTTGCGGCCACAAGCCCGCTGCTGGCTTGGCGCGAACCGATCTACATCGTGGCCGGTTTTGCCGGCGTTATCGCAATGGGGCTGTTGTTGGCACAACCATTGCTGATCGGGGGCTATCTGCCGGGGCTTTCCAAACTCAGAAGCCGCTCTCTGCATCGTTGGGTGGGTGCGATGTTGGTTTGCGCCATTGTCGTTCATGTTGGCGGCCTTTGGCTGACCAGCCCGCCTGATGTGATTGATGCACTGGTGTTCAATTCGCCGACCCCGTTCTCAGTCTGGGGCGTAATCGCCATGTGGACCGTGTTTGCAGCGGCGCTTCTTGCCGCGTTTCGACGGCCGCTTAGACTGCATCCTTGGACCTGGAAAACAGCCCATGCCAGTCTGGCGATTGTCACTGTTGCTGGCAGCATTGCGCATGCTCTTTTGATCGAAGGGACTATGGGAACCGTTTCAAAACTCGTACTTTGCGTTTTGGTGGCTGCCGCGACAGCCAAGCTCGTATTTGATTTGGGCGTGCGGAGGAAAAATTGACCAAACCCGTTGTGAACCCCGAATTGCTCGGCCTGCTGCGCGCGGTCGACACACAGGTCAAGCACATCCGACGTTGAAATGGAGAAACTCGAGGAAGTCTGGTGAAATTTGAAGCTGCCTGGACCTGACCAAGTCGCGATGCATTTTCAACAACTTGCCAGATGGGATTTGTTGTTGAACAATTCGACATGGGAAGGGCAGATTCTGCCGGAAGATGTCTGCGAGGGGCAGAAATGCGGATTTTGGATTCAATCCGAACCATGTTGACCAATAAATCATCGGTGCAGATGGTTGCCGATGATCCTCATCTGGCGTCGGAAATCATGCTGTTGGTGCGCATGATGTTCATCGATGGTGAGCTCAATGGACCGGAACTGGAGTTGTTCAAGCAATACTGCCACTCCGTTTTTGACATTCCCGAGCAGGACGTGCCTGAAGTCGTCAAATTTCTGCGCGAATATGGCTATGAGACCAGCGGCGAACAGGCAGCCGCCGTGTTTTCGGAAATGCCCGGTGAGCGCAAAGCGCAGTTGTTGGGCAAACTGATCACCATGGCGCGCGCCGACAACGTGCTGCACGAAAAAGAAGTCGATCTGATTGCCCGGGTATCTCGGGTGTTGGGCTACACACCTGAACAGGTCAATCAGATCGTTGCGGGCTTGTGATCTTGGGAGCGGCGAGAGGGTAGGGCTGATTGTTTGACCGGGTGATGGATTGGCTGGCAGATGAGCCCCTGCGCCATGAGCAAGGGTTTGACGACCATGAAATCCGGGTCTGTGTTGCAGCGCTGTTTTACCACATGATCGCGGTGGATGGAGAAGTGGCCGCCGTAGAACGCGAGCAATTGCGGCGCCAGCTTTCGCAAAGATACCAGCTAAGCGATAGCCAGTTAGCAACTCTGGAACAGGAAGGCGAGGCGAATGACCGAGAGTCAGCGGGCCTGTTTCCGTTCACGGTGATCCTCAACCGACAGCTCGATACCGAACAGCGTTGGCGGGTTTACAACCAGCTGAAACAACTGGCGCTGGCCGATGGCACTGTTCATGATCTGGAGCAGGGCATGCTCGATCATGTCAAAATCCTCCTGAAATTGGAGACGGACTAAAAAGTGTCGCAATAAGGGTGAACGGAGCCGCGAAAGCGTTTGTCCAGACAGGTGTGCTTCGATAAAGTCCAGCCAGATCGATGGTGCCCCTTGATGGGCTGAAAACGATTCCGATGCGGTTGACCCAAACAGGGAACCAAGGTCGGAACTGTCGGATTGGCGAAGCGGCGCGGCACAGCGATGTGAAGCTCTGCTACGGCGACCCTCGACCTGTTCAACCAAAAGAGGAGCCCGGAAATGCCCAAAACACTTTATGCCCTGATCTTAACCCCATCTGTCTTCGCGGCTTTTCCGGCCCATGCGCACTGGGGACATGTCGGCGAACTGGCCGGTCACGGGCACCTGATCGCAATTGGCGCGGCTGCTGCAGCAGCGGCGATTGCAGCTGCCCTTGCGCTGACCAAGCCGGAAAGCGAAGACGCGGAAGAAGAAGAGATCGAACCAGAAGCCGAGGGCGAAGCCGCTTCATAGGCTGCCTGTCTGCGCCCTGGGCTGATCAACGAGAACGAGAGTTTTGAGTTCACGATGGCTGTTAGCTACGACTATATCCGCCAGCCGGCCGAGATCTATGCGCACTCCTTCGCCATCGTGCGCGAGGAAGCGCGGCTTGACCGGTTGCCTGTGGAAGCTGACATGGAAGCCGTCGCGATTCGGCTGATACACGCCTGCGGCATGGTCGATGTGGTGGATGACTTGGCTTTTTCCATGGGAGCCGTGGCGGCCGGCAAAGCCGCGCTGCAGGCTGGTGCGCCCGTCTTCTGCGATGTCGAAATGGTGCGCTCCGGCATCATCGCCAAGCGCCTGCCTGCTGAAAACGAACTCGTTTGCACCTTGAATGATGCAGCCGTCCCTGATCACGCGAAAACCATTGGCAATACGCGCTCGGCGGCTGCGGTCGATTTCTGGCAGGGCTTTGAAGGGGCGATTATTGCCGTCGGCAATGCACCAACGGCGCTATTCCGTCTTTTAGAAAACATCGACCGGCTTGGTGTCAAACCGGCTCTGGTGATTGGTCTGCCGGTCGGTTTTGTCGGCGCGGCTGAATCGAAGCAGGCGCTTGCAGAATTCGGCGATGGACTGGAGTTCATCACACTGCATGGCCGTCGCGGCGGTTCGGCGATGGCCAGTGCCGTGGTCAATGCCTTGGCGGCGGGGTTGGATTGATGGGCAAGCCTTGGATGGACGTCATTGGCATTGGTGAAGATGGTGTGGACGGCTTGTCGCCACAGGCAAGGCGTGTGCTGGCTCAGGCCGAAGTTATTATCGGTGGGGACCGCCACCATCAATTATCTGAAAATGGGGACGCTAAACGCATCAAGTGGCCGTCGCCCTTTGATGCGTTAATCGACGTGATGCGATCTCACAAAGGCAAGCGTTTGGTGGTGCTCGTAACGGGTGATCCACTTTGGTATTCCATCGGAGCGCGGATTCTCAAGGCAATCCCGGCCGAAGAAGTCACCTTCCACCCACAATTGTCGGCCTTTCAATGGGCCTCTGTGCGCATGGGGTGGAGCCTTGCGGATTGTGAAACGGTGACGGTCCATGGACGGGCCGACAGCCAGATCCTGCCGCATCTGGTGCCCGGCGTGCGCATGCTGGTCTTGACGCAGAATGCCGAAACACCGCAAGCCCTGGCGCAAATGCTGGTCGAACGCGGATTTGGTCGCAGCCAAATGACCGTGCTTGCCGCCTTGGGTGGAGAGCGTGAACAGCGATTTGACGGCATGGCGGTGCATTGGGATCAGGTTGTGCCGGATTTCCATACGCTGGCGATCGATTGCATCGCCGATGCCGATGCGACTTGGTATCCGAGAACAGGCGGCTTGCCGGATGCGGCATTTGTATCAGACGGCCAAATCACCAAGCAGGACATTCGGGCTGCCACACTGGCAAAGCTTGCGCCCTATCCGGACGCCGTTCTTTGGGACATCGGGGCTGGGTGTGGGTCAGTCAGCGTTGAATGGATGCGCGCTGTCCGTTCAGCCCTCAGTGTTGCAATCGAGCATAAGTCCGAACGTGTCGCGATGATCCACCAGAACATGGTCCAACTGGGCGCAGAAAAGATGGTCGTGATGGAGGGCAGGGCACCCGACGTTCTGGCAGACTTGCCTCAACCCGATGCAGTGTTCATTGGAGGCGGACTGACCACTGAAGGACTGTTCGACGCGGCATGGACGGCTCTGCGGCCAGGTGGGCGCCTGGTTGCCAATGTGGTCACTCTGGAAAGCGAGGGACGCTTGTTTGAACTGCATCAAGAACATGGTGGTGAACTGGTTCGGCTCAGTGTGCAAAAGGCGGAAAGCGTTGGGCCCTATCGGGGCTGGCGGTCCGCCATGCCAGTGACCCAATGGAGCATCACAAAGTCAGGTGAGGCCAACTGATGGCAGGGACACTTTACGGTATTGGCGTCGGGCCCGGCGATCCCGAACTTCTGACCTTGAAGGCGCATCGTCTGCTGACCAACGCGTCTGTTGTTGCCTATCCGGCGCCGGATAGTGGCGAGAGCTTTGCGCGGTCCATCGTGGCGCAGTTCTTGACACCTGATCAGTTAGAAATTCCCATCGTTGTGCCGATGCGGGTTGAGCGTTTTCCGGCAAAAAGCGTGTACGATCAAGCGGCAAGCGACATCGCCTCGCATCTTGATTCAGGTCAGGACGTTGTCGTGCTGTGTGAGGGCGATCCGTTTTTCTATGGCTCTTTCATGTATCTGTTTGAACGCCTGGCCCATCGCTACGCCTGCGAGGCCGTGCCCGGCGTTTCTTCGATGATGGCCTCGGCGGCGGCCTTTGGACGGCCGTTGGCGGCACGCAATGATGTTTTGACCGTCGTGCCAGCACCGCTGGAGGATGCCAAAATCAAGGACCATCTCGCGACCAGCAATGCCCTTTGCTTTATCAAAGTCGGCCGTCACCTTGACCGCGTTCGCACGCTCATCACGGAAGCTGGATTGC
>JABSRX010000189.1 GCA_013214695.1 Rhizobiaceae bacterium
CATGCATCGCGAATACGAATACCGTCAGCACGACACCAAAGATGACATAGATCGCCAGGTGCATGCCGTGAATCAGATGCGAATTCGAGGCCACGAGCTGCAGCTTTTGTTCAACGCTGGTGATGCTTGGGAGGTCCAGAACAATCAGGAACAAGCCAATCCCGGCAGCATAGGCAAGGCCAAGGTAGATTGCTGCAAGACCGCCGATTCTTTTAAGTCTCGGCGCCATCAGTGCTCACTCCGTTTCATGAAAGGAAATAAAGGGTGTTTTCCGCAGACGAAATCCCTTTTGACGAGTCCAGCTTGTCGGCTCAACATCCCAATGTGTCAAGGGGAGCATCGGTTGGCCGTATCAGGATGGAATACATTCTGGGGAAGACCATTCTGCGCATAATCCTCTGTTTGCGCGCTTTAGGCAGACCTGACTGCATCCCTTGCATAAAGAGACTGGTATCAATCAAGACCCAAGCTCCCCCTTCCCAACCCTCGGGTCGGGGAGGCTTCGGCGTATGTCCAAGGCCTCCCCCTGGGGAGACCCAAAGGCCTAAGTAGTCGACACTAGGCGACTTACGAACTCCCCGACTACCAGAGGTTTTTCGCCTTGAGTTCAAGGCTTTACTCGCCGTAACGCCGCAATGCGATGCCTCCGGTAGTCGATTGTCTTTGACAAAGCGGAGGATCCTCCATGGACGACTACAACTTTTGGCGCGACCTGTTCGACACCTATCAATCCCTGCCGCCCTGGATGCAGTTTGCCTGGTTCTGCGGCATCGTGCTGACCTATTTCGGCACCGCTGCGCTCACAGCTTACACTGTCTTGGGCCTAACCCGGCGGCGACGGCGACGCCAACGGCGGCGGCAGCAAGAGGAGCCGGAAAAGGGCAACCCTCATTTTACGACGACGGCCGCCCTGCCCGATGGTTTTGAGCCATCCGGGCTGTTTCGGGTCAGGACAGATGACCACGGCGGACTGTATCTGGAACAGGTCGGGCCAACCCCGATGCTCGACTGGGACGGGCCGGATAAGAATTGAGGGTGGGGCTCGCCGCGAGATATGGAGAGGTGAGAGTTTGTGGCGGGAAGGATACGGAAAGGGGAGCGGCGCGTGGGAAGTTTGTGTTTGCGCTCACGCTGTCGGGCGCTAGCGCGCCCTGCGCTCCGCGGCCCCTACGGAACCATCCGTATAGCGTTTATCGACACTCGTGATCTTTGATGGGCCCGTACAAGACGGCGAAGAGCCGTCCGGGCCGGCCAGGCCCGCCCTCGCGGAGCGAAGGGCGCAGGCACGTTAGTGCCGGAGCCCGACAGCGTGAGCGCAAATCAAAATTGAGCGCAAACCCAACCGCGCTGTTTACAGCGCGCTCTGCATCACGCTTGTGAGCCTGCGGCTGAACTCTGCCGGATCGGTGGGCGCTTCGCCGTCGGCAATCCGTGCCTGATCGAGCAGCAGGTGGCTGGCGTCTTTCAACAAGTCGTCGCTTGCCGCGCCATCGCCGCTGGCCCGTTCGGCCAGTTTCTTGATGATCGCGTGGCCGGGATTGATCTCCAGAATGCGCGGCATCATCGAGTTCAACTGTCCGTGGCGCTGCAACAGGCGCTCCAGATTGACGTCCATGTCGCCCTCGTCGGCAATCAGACAGACCGGGCTGTCGGTCAAGCGTTTCGATGGGCGCACGTCCTTGACGATCTCGCCGAGCTCCAGCTTGATCGCGGCGATCAACCCGTCGAGGGCTGCGGCTTCCGGTTCGTCCTTCTTGTCTTCGGACTTGTCGCTGTCACCATCGCCGTCGCCGCTCTTGATGGCATCGAGATCGGCGGCACCGCGGGTGATGGATTTGAACGGCTTGCCGTCGAATTCCGGCATGTGCTGGAGCCAGAACTCGTCGACCGGGTCGGACAGCAGCAACACTTCGACCCCCTTGGCACGAAAACCTTCTAGATGCGGCGAACGGGCGATCTTGGCGGCGTCGTCGCCGGCAATGTAGAAGATCGCTTCCTGCCCCTCGGCCATGCGCTCGACATAGTCGGCCAGGCTGATCAGGTCGTCGCCCTGGGTCGAGGTGAAGCGGCAGATGTCGATCAGCTTGTCGCGCAGGCTGGCGTCTTCGACCAGGCCTTCCTTCACCACGGCGCCGAAATTCTTCCAGAACTCGGAATATTCGTCGGCCGCCTTGGTGGCCTTTTTCTTCAGCTCGCTGATCACCTTCTTGGTCAGGCCGGAGGAGATTTTCGCCAGTTTCGGATCGGTCTGCAGCATTTCGCGAGAGACATTCAGCGACAGGTCCTCGCTGTCGACCACCCCGCGCAGGAAGCGCAGCCAGGCGGGCAGCAGGCCCTTGGCTTCTTCGGTGATGAAGACGCGGTTGACGTAGAGTTTGACGTGGCTCTTGCGCTCCGGCTCGTAGAGATCAAATGGCGGGGTCGACGGCACATAGAGCAGGTTGGTGTAGGAGACGATGCCTTCCACCTTGTTGTGCAGGGTCAGCCAGGGCTGATCATAGGCGTGGGCGGTGTGGTGATAGAACTCGGTATACTGCTCTTCGCTGATGTCCTTGGCCGGGCGGGTCCACAGGGCCGACGCTTCGTTCAGCGCGTCTTCGCCGAGCATCACCGGGAAACCGATATGGTCGGAATAGGTCTTGATGATGTGGCGGATGCGGGCGTCTTCCATGAACTCCTTGGCATCTTTTTTCAGATGCAGGGTCACGGTGGTGCCGCGCTGATCGCGCTCGGCCGGCTCGATGCTGAACTCGCCCTTGCCGTCGGACGACCACAGAAAGGCCTCGGCTTCACCGGCCTTGCGGGTCAGCACATCGACCTTGTCGGCGACCATGAAAGAAGAATAGAAGCCGACGCCGAACTGGCCGATCAGGCCGAGGGCGGTGTTCTCGCCGTTCTCGCCGTCTTTGTCGTTGGCTTGGTTCTGTTTCAGGTTTTCCAGAAACGAGCTGGTGCCGGAGCGGGCGATGGTGCCCAGCGTGTCGAGCAGGTCCTGGTGGTTCATGCCGATGCCGTTGTCGGAGATCGACAGGGTATTGGCTTTCGAATTGACCTCAATGGCAATGCGGAAATCGCTGTTGCCGTCGAGCAGGCCGGCATTGGTCAGGCCTTCATAGCGCAGCTTGTCGCAGGCATCGGAGGCATTCGAGACCAGCTCGCGCAAAAAGATCTCGCGGTTGGAATAAAGCGATCCGGCAACGATATCGAGCAATTGCCCGACTTCGGTTTGAAAGGAAAAGGTTTCTTTGGTGGCCGCAGTCGTCATGGCAGTCCATTCTCTCGTCAAACAATCAGATGGGGCCCCGCGCCCCGCTTCGGCTGCTTATATAGAGTGCCTGTGAGCCACGACAAGCCTTGTGGCGAGCGGCGACGGCGAGGCAGCTAAGCGCTCAGCTTGGCCTGAATGCGGCGCACGATCTCGTCGGTTGGCGCATCGATGTCGACATCGATGGCGCATTCGTCTTCGGTCGGCACTTCCAGCGTGGCAAACTGGCTGTCGAGCAGCGAGGTCGGCATGAAATGCCCCTGCCGTTTGCCCATCCGCTCGGCGATCAGTTCGCGTGAACCGTTGAGATAGATGAACAGCACCGGCTCGCCCGCCGCTTGAGTGATATGGTCGCGATAGGCGCGTTTCAGGCTGGAACAGCCGCCGATCACGGTGCCGGAGCGGGCGGCGATTTCGCGGCCAAAGGTTTCCAGCCACGGCCAGCGGTCCTCGTCGGTCAGCGCGATGCCCTGGCTCATCTTGTCGATATTGGCCTGCGGATGAAACGCATCACCGTCGAGAAACGTGCTGTTGAGCGGCGGCGCCGCCGCCATCGCCGCCCCCATCGCTGCCGCCAGGTGTTCGCCAATCGTCGTCTTGCCACAGCCTGCCACGCCCATGACAACCAGCAGGCGGATGGCGGACAGATCTTGCGGGGTCTCGGTCATGGCGTTGTCCTGAAATTCGGAGGGGTAGTCTACTTATACGATCGACATCGTGCAAAACCGGACAAATGTCCATGCCAAGCTTGCACGGACCGTTGCAAACGCTAGGCTGCCGCAACGCTGCTTACCAGAGGTTCCCATGCGCACGATCACCATTCACGACGCCAAAGACCTGCGCATTGATGCGCAGGGCGAACCGGCGGCGCCCGGCGACGGGCAGGTCGAGATCACCCTGGCGACAGGCGGCATTTGCGGCTCGGATCTGCATTACTACAACCACGGTGGGTTCGGGGCGATCCGTCTGAAGGAACCGATGATCCTCGGCCATGAAGTCTGCGGCCACGTTGCCCGGGTTGGAGCCGGTGTCACGGGGCTGAACCCGGGGGATCTCGTCGCCGTCTCGCCGTCGCGCCCCTGCGGGCAGTGCCGCTATTGCCGTGAGGGCCATCCCAACCATTGTGAAAACATGCGGTTTTATGGCTCGGCCATGCCGTTCCCACATATTCAGGGGGCGTTCCGCGAAGTGCTGCTCGCCGATGCCAGCCAGTGCGTTGTCGCCAACGGGTTGAGCACCGGCGAGGCGGCAATGGCGGAACCGCTGTCGGTGGTGCTGCATGCCTGCCGCCGGGCCGGCGATCTGCTCGGCAAGAAGGTGTTGGTCACCGGCTGCGGCCCGATCGGCACACTGGCCATTCTCGCCGCCCGGGCAGCCGGTGCGGCCCATATCGTCGCCACGGATCTGTCGGAAAATGCCCTTCAATATGCCGCCAAGGTCGGCGCCGACCAGACGATCAACATGGCCTCGGACGCCGCTGCCCTCTCCGCCTATGAGGCGGGCAAGGGCACGTTTGATGTGCTGTTTGAATGTTCCGGTGCGCCGCAGGCGCTGGCCGCCGGCATCGCCGCCATGCGGCCGCGGGGCGTGGTCATGCAGCTGGGACTGGGCGGCGACATGTCGATCCCGATGATGCAGGTCACCGCCAAGGAGCTCGACCTGCGCGGCTCCTTCCGCTTCCACGAGGAATTCGCCACGGCGATCGCGCTGATGCAGTCCGGCCGCATCGACGTCAAACCGCTGATCTCCCATACGCTGCAATTGGCAGATGCTGTTGCGGCGTTTGAACTGGCGTCAGACCGCAATCAGGCGATGAAAGTGCACATCTCTTTCGCCTGAGGGGGCGTTTGCCTGACAGGATCAACCGTCGAGCAGCGCCGCCGCTTCGGCAATTGCCTCGACGGTCTGGGCCAGATCTTCTGCGGTCAGTGCCAGTGACGGATAGAGCTTGCCCGGCGATTTGAAGATGCCGCGCTCGCGCAGCATGGCGTTGAAGGCACCGTTCTTGACGGCATCGCCCTTCAGCCAGGAACGGTAGTCGGTGACTTCATCGGGGGTGAACACAACGTCAAACAGGGTCGGGTCGCCGACGATCTGGTGGGCGTGTCCGGCCTTGCTCAGTTCGCGGGTCAGCGCGTCCATCAGGGTCTGGCCATTCTCGCGGATCTTCTCATAGGCGCCGGGGCGGCTGAGGATTTCCATGATCTTCAGACCAGCCACGGCCGCCACCGGATTGCCCGACAGCGTGCCCAACTGCATCAGGAACCCTTCGGCGCCCACCTGGCTCTTGTCGAAATGGGCCATGATGTCCGTGCGCCCGGCAATCGCAGCGAGGGCGAAGCCGCCGCCAATGATCTTACCCAGGGTGCAGACATCGGGGGTGACGCCATACAGTTCCTGCGCGCCACCATAGGCGAAGCGGAAACCGGTGACGATTTCATCGAAAATCAGCACGATGCCGTACTTGTCGCACTCTTCGCGCAAGGCCTGCAGAAAACCTTCTTTCGGCGGCACAACCCGCTGCAAAGGCTCGACGATGAGACCGGCGATCTGGTCGCCCTGTTCGGCCAAAAGCGAGCGGATGAAATCGAGATCGTTGAACGGCGCGACCAGCATTTCATCGCGCACCGATTGCGGAATACCGGCTGAATCCGGCACTGCCTGCGGGAAGTTGTTCAGCTTGGTCGGCGCCAGGCTCATCTGTGCTTCGGCTGACATGCCGTGATAGCCGCCCTCGAATTTGAGGATCTTGTCGCGGCCGGTAAAGGCGCGGGCGAGGCGGATGGCATACATGTCGGCTTCACCGCCGGACGAGACGTAGCGCACCTGTTCGGCACAAGCGACGGCGCGGCAGATTTCCTCGGCCAGTTCAACGCCAGCGGCGTTGTTGGCAAAGAACGTCATGCCCTTGTCTACCTGCTGATGAACCGCCTCCAGAACTTCCTCGTTGCCATGGCCGAGCAGCATCGGGCCAGAGCCGATCAGATAGTCGATATATTCCTTGCCGTCCTCATCCCAGACACGCGAGCCCTTGCCTTCGCGAATGATGATGCCGGGGTCGAAATTGCCGAAGCCACCGGCTGGCAAGACGGTATGAGCGCGCTCGATCCATTGGCTTTGCGTGGTCATTGTGTCGGTTCCTCTTGGTTGCCCTTTTGCGTGGGAGTTGTCGGAATTAGCTGTGATACTCGGCCACCGGATGCCCCAGCATAGCCAGCTCTGGCTCGACGCCAAGCCCTGGCAGCGATGGGGGCGTGGCCGCGCCGTTGTCATTGCGAGCGCCCTGGCCCGGCGCGGGGTCGACCGCCAGATGATAGTGGCAGAGCCAGGAGGCAAGGCGGTTCTGCTGTGGTGTGGATGCCGCCAGATGGATCGCCGCCGTGTCGGCGAGAACGGATCCGCCAACATCTTCAATATGCATCTGCCAGCCCAGCTGCACGCCGAGATCGCGCACTTGGCGGGCCTTGGTCAGGCCGCCGAGACGGTTTGGTTTGACCTTCACCCCTTCGCAGGCACCGAGCTTCCAGGCCTGCAGATGATCGCCAAATGTGTGCATGCATTCGTCCAGCATGATCGGGTTGGCCACCCGCGACGCCACATGGGCGCATTCGGCCAGGGTTTCGCAGGGCTGTTCCACCCAGTCGCGGGCCGACACCGAATTGAGTACCTGAATGGCGACACCCGGCGTCCAGGCGCGGTTAACGTCAAAGGTCACCTTGTGACCCGGCATCAGACCAGAGGAGATCGCTTCGATGCGCCCGATATCTGTCTCAACCTCATCGCCGCCGACTTTCGCCGAGTGGGTTTTGTAGCCCTGGCTGGCGGCGCGCTCGATCTTCTGCAGCATTTCCTCCGGCGTGCCGGTGGAGATGGAGGAGTTCACCGCCACCGGATCGGCATGATCGCCGCCGAGCAGCTTCCAGAGCGGCTGGTCAGCCTGTTTGCCCAAAATATCCCAACAGGCCATGTCGACGGCTGATTTGGCATAGGGATGGCCCGGCAGGGTGATGTCCATCACCCGGTTGACGGCGTCCAGCGCAAGTGCATCCTGACCGATCAGCGCCGGCGCCATGGTTTCCAGCCCGGCGCGAATGCCCGGTCCGTGCGCCGGCAGATAGGTGTGTCCCCAGGGGCAGGCTTCGCCCCAGCCATGCAGGCCGCTATCGGTTTCGACCCGCACAAAGGTCGAGTCCAGCCC
>JABSRX010000190.1 GCA_013214695.1 Rhizobiaceae bacterium
GCCGGACTGACATAGGCGACGAGATTTTGGGTCTGGCGCTGCAGATCGCGTGGGCTGATGAGCCGTGGCTTCGTCTCTCCACCAACAATGACCTGGAATTTGCCGCGGCGCCCGCGCCGGCCGGTGACGACACCGACGTCCCCACCGATGAAGAACACCATGAAAGGACAGACGATCAGCGGCACATTCACCGGGCTTTTACGCACCAGCCGGGCAGACAGGCCCAAATTGTCGAAAGCCTGCTCCAGATTTGGTGCGGTCAGGCAGCCATCGCTCAACGGAATGCCCGAAAGGGTCGTTGCTTCGCTGAACTGGCGCTGATGATGCTCGGCAATCCGCGCAATTGCGGACAGCAGGGATTGATGATGTGCCCTGCGATCAAGGCCCTCTTCGTCACCCATATCGATTTGGTCAGTCACAAATTCCCCAATGCCGACTGCGAATGACTACGTCTTAGAGCCAGTCTTGTCGAAACCTGGCATCATTTCAACGGCGGAATGACAAATGACTTAATGGGGCTTGAATAGCTTGAACTGTAAACACCGCCGGAAGCACGGTCGCCGCCATCCGGACGGCGGACGCCCAGGTGATCCAGAAGAACCCCTGCATGGCCCAGAATCTGATAGGCAGCAAAGGCGCGGATGGAGCGTACATTGGACAGTTCGAACTCGATTGCAAAGCGCGTATTCTCAGCATCCAGCACGTCGAGCAGGCTGCGCCGGTCGGCTTCATATTCTTCGCGATAGGCCGCAACGACCTTCTCGGTCTCATCCAACTGTTTGCTTTTGGCAGCGACCTGAACCCGTCCTTCGATGATCCGGGACCAGGAAATCTCGATTTCCTGGGTGATTTCCCGCAACAAGGCGTCACGTTCTGCAACTTTGACGTATTCGCGTTCCGTCAGTTCTTCGACACGGCGGTATTGCACCAATCCGTCAAAAACCTTCCAGGAAAATTTGAGCTGAGCCTTGAACTCGTCAGATCTGCCTTCGGTACCGTCAAGATTGTCGCCCCGGCTTCCATCGGCTTCCAATGTCACCAATGGATAAAAACTCGAACGTGCCTGATCGGTTCGGAACCCAGCCGCATCGATTTCAGCCTTCATCGCGGCAATACGCGGATTGTGAGACAGCGCGGTTTGCACGGCACTCGCCGAAGACTGAAATGGCAAACGGGGCAAAGGCGCACGGCGCAGACCCCTGGCCTCTTCGCCCACCGCCGCTTTATACTTCGCTCTGGCTGTGTCCCGGGCAATGCGGATCTGCGACACCAGCGCGATGGCTGCCTGCAGTCTCTCACGAGTCTGGCGCAGGTCGCCTTCGGTATTTTTGCCGCCGTCGACACGCGCCTGAACCAGTTTCAGCAAATCCCGGTGGCGCTGAACATTGGCATTGCCAAGGCTGATCAGGCGATTGTGCCGCACGACATCTATGTAAGCCTCAATGCCGTTAAGCGCGACAGCTTCTGATCGGGCAAGGATTTTGTGAGACGCAGCCGTGATACGCGCCCGGGAGCGGTAGACATCGTTGATCCGGTCAAAACCATCAAACAATACTTGGCGGATATTGACGCCAATATCGTTAGCCCGACGGAACTCATTGTTGTCGTCAGGACCAAAGGCGCCGGGACGGTCGATGATCTCTTCGCGCACTTCGCCGCGCAGGGTGATTTCCGGGAAAAAGCGTCCAATAGTTTTATATCGGACGGCCTCTGTTGCCCGCAAACTGGCTTGAGCTGCCGCTACGGAAGGATGCTCAGAAACAGCCTTTTCGACGGCTTCTTTCAAGCTCGTGGCGCCAGCAGAACCGGCCAAAACCATGGCCAAGGGTGCCACGCAGGCAAGTATGTGAAGCCTTTTGCTCATAACGGTACAGCTATAGGGAAACACTGAGCGTGTTGGCGCCGATACCCTGGCACCAATCAGATCGACATTTTCTACTAGCCCTTGGCTCCCACATTACTCTGTCGCAGACCGCTACGACGATTCCTACTCACAGACTCTGACACATGCCCCTTCTGGCCAGCTTCCGACCCTTCCTCAGAGGTACCACACCCACAGCGCGAAAGGAAGGTAAGTTAATTTAAAGTAAAGATTTTCTTGTGTTTTAGGGCCGAGCTTCTAAGCTTTTACCCGGGAAAGTGGATTTGGCGGGTTGAATATTGAAGAAATTTGGAATGGGCAGGCTGGTTGCGCTGGCCGTTTTGATTGGCCTGGTGATGATTCGCATCGCGGACCCGACGCCGGTGAAAATCTCCCGTGCACAGTCGTTTGACCTGTATCAGCGCATAAAGCCAAGGGTCTACACGCCGCAGCCAGTCGCCATTCTCGATATCAACGAAGACAGTATTCGCAAACTTGGCCAATGGCCGTGGCCGCGCACGCGATTGGCCAAACTGGTCGAAAAGCTGATGGTCGCTGGTGCGGTCGTGGTCGGCTTCGATATTGTGTTCGCAGAAGCAGATCGGTTGTCGCCTGACAAGATTGCTGCCGACAACGAGGCGCTTTCCGATGACATCAGACAGGCGCTGACCTCCTTGCCCTCGAATGACCTGGTGTTTGCAGAAATGATCAAGCGCTCGCGCGTCGTGATGGGACAGACAAGCGTGCGCAGCCTAAGTGACGTCGACGAGAACGCTGTCACCGACATCAAGGACATGCCCCACGCGTTTCTCGGTGAGGATCCGCGACCCTATCTGCCCAACTATCCGGCCATGGTTCAAAACTTGCCGGAACTGGAACAATCCGCCATGGGGCGCGGTGTTTTCACGGTGCTGCCGGATGAAGACGGTGTCTTCCGCCATGTGCCCCTGCTCTTCCAGATCGATGGCAAGTTGCGCCTGTCTCTATCGGCAGAAATCCTGCGTGTGGCGACCGGCGGACGGGCTTTTGCGGTGCGCAGTGATGAGGCAGGTGTAAATGCCATCAAGATTGGCCGCTCGCTAATCGATACCGATCGAACTGGCACTGTTTGGCCTTACTTTACCCCGACGGTTCCCAGCCGCTTTGTCTCGGCAGTTGATGTGCTTGAAGACAAAGTCGATCCGCGCCTGCTCAAAGGACGCCTGTTCCTTGTCGGCACCTCGGCGATTGGCTTGGAGGACTTTCGTGCAACACCCATGGGCAGCCTGATGGCCGGGGTGGAAATCCATGCCCAGGTGATTGAGAACATCCTGACCAACCAGATGCTGGTGCGGCCCAATTACGCCATTGCGGTCGAACTGCTGACCATCCTGGTTGTCGGTCTGATCGCCATTGCCGCCGTCCCGTTCCTCAGCGCGACCTGGGCGGCCCTCTTCGCGTCGGTCGTGGTGCTGGCCTATATTGCCAGCTCCTACTATGCTTTTGCCACTTATCGATTGTTGATCGACCCGGTATTCCCGTCGATCACGGTGGTGGTTATCTTCATCATATTGGCGACCTTCAACTACCTGCGGGAGGAGCGCAAACGGCGCGAAATTCGCAGCGCCTTCGGTCAGTATGTATCGCCGGATCTGGTCAGTGAACTGGCTGACAGCCCGGAAGGCCTGGCGCTGGGTGGCGAGACCCGCGAACTGTCCATCCTGTTCAGCGATGTTCGCGGATTCACGGCCATTTCGGAAAGCTTCAAGTCGAACCCGCAAGGGCTGACCGTTCTGATGAACGAATTCCTGACCGTGCTCTCCAACGCCATTCTTCATCACAACGGCACAATCGACAAATTCATGGGCGACGCCGTCATGGCCTTCTGGAACGCGCCTGTGCCGCATGAGCAGCATGCCCGTTCTTCCTGTCTGGCAGCGCTGAAAATGCTGCATGACGTCGACGAGTTGAACAAAGAGAAAAAGGACGCCTGGGAAGCCATTCAGAACGAATCAGAGCGCGGACCGCTGCATCAGATCAATATCGGCATCGGCATCAACAGCGGCGATTGCGTCGTTGGCAATATGGGCAGTGAATTGCGCTTCGACTACACCTGTCTTGGCGATCCGGTGAACCTCGCGTCGCGCCTGGAAGGTCAGTCCAAACCCTATGGTGTATTGATCATATTGGGCCAGAACACCGCCGCCTATGTTGAAGACGAGCTCGCGACTCTGGAAATCGACCAGTTACGAGTAAAGGGCAAGCAGGAGCCGGAAACCGTCTACGGCCTGTTTGGTGACGAAACCATGTTGGCAGATGAGAACTTCCAGGAGCTGCAAAAGCAGAACAACGCCATGCTGGCGGCCTACCGAAACCAGGATTGGGAAACCGTCGAGGGCATGCTGGAACTGATGAAGGATCAGTCCGACAGGGCCGGCATTGATCTCGACGTCTATCTGTTCATGTATGAGACGCGGGTGCTGGAATTCCGCGAAAATCCACCCGGGCGCGACTGGGATGGCGTCTACGTGGCCACCTCCAAGTAAAACCAATTGTCGATCGCGGGTTGCCGAGTGGCACCCAGTTTGGCAGTCTTGATCCATGACTGGTGGCGAACCGAGTTTCTCGCTCGGCATAGAAGAAGAATATCTGTTGGTGGATCTGGAAACCCTGGATCTGTGCGCCGCACCTGACGCTTTGATGAATGCCTGCATCGAGCAGCTTGAAAACAAGGTCAGCCCGGAATTTCTCCAGTGTCAGATCGAGGTCGGAACCGGTGTCTGCAAAACTGTGGCTGAGGCGCGGCTGGACTTGGCCCATCTGCGGCGCACGATTGCCGATGTGTCTGCCGAATACGGGCTGGCGCCGTTGGCGGTGTCGACCCATCCGTTTGCCAAATGGCATGAGCAGACATTCACCGACAAGGCCCGTTACCGGGCACTGGAAAAGGATCTCGCCGGCGTCGCGCGCCGCATGCTGATATGTGGCATGCATGTGCATGTTGGCCTCGACGACAACGACTTGCGCGTCGACCTGATGAGCCAGTTTTCCTACTTCCTGCCGCATCTGTTGGCGCTGTCGGCCTCTTCCCCCTTCTGGGAAGGCTATGAAACGGGTCTGCGGTCCTACCGCCTGACCGTTTTCGACAACCTGCCCCGCACTGGCATTCCGCCCAACTTCGCCAGCTTTGCCGAGTACGAGCGGTCGGTCCAGGCGATCATCAATTCCGGCATGATCGAGGACGCCACCAAGATCTGGTGGGATCTGCGGCCGTCGGCACGGTTTCCGACGCTTGAATCGCGCATCTGCGATGTCTCTCCACGGCTGAAAGACACGATTGCCATTGCAGCTGTCACCCAATGTCTGTTCCGCATGCTCTACAGCCTGCGCCGCGGCAACCAGCGCTGGCGCGAATATGATCGTTTCCTGATCGAAGAAAACCGTTGGCGCGCCCAGCGCTATGGCATGTCGGAAGGCATGATTGATTTCGGACGGGGCGAAGTGGTTTCCTTTGCCGAACTGGTTCAAGAACTGATCGAGATGCTGATGCCTCATGCTGAAGCGCTCAACTGCGTCGAGGAACTCGACTCTGTGTCCGACATTCTGCAAAGCGGCACCAGCGCCGACCGTCAGGTTGAAGTCTATCAACTGGCGCTCAAGTCAGGTGCCGATGAAACCGAGGCGCTGAAGCAGGTCGTGCGCTCGCTTGTCGTCGAGTTCAAGCAGGATCTTTAGCGGCGCCTGTCCTCTATGAGGCAGGTTTAGCGTTCCCCCAGCTGCGCAGCACGTGCCAGACAACCAGCCCGATGCCTGCCACCAATGCCGGCACATGAAGGAACGGATTCGAGAACATCAGACCGGCCGCCAATATCAGACGGGCAGCGGTTTCGGCGGCGGTCAGTTGGGTCCGGTCGAAACGCGCCAGCGCGCTAGCAAGCAGATAAAGCGCCAACATCAACCGCAGCAGCAGCCAGGACAGCGACGCGATATACACATTGCCGTCATAGCCCGGCAGGTAGCTGGCAACCGAACGTGATGCGCTCGGGTCCAGCACGGCCGCCTTGATCAACAAAATTTCGGGATTCAGGGCGAAGACGTATGGAATGACGAAAATCACAATGCCGGAGCGCAACGCGGAAAAGCCCGTTGCCATGGGTTCCGCCTTGGTGATGCTGGCCGCCGTAAAGGCCGCCAATGCGACCGGCGGGGTGATCGCCGAAGCGACAGCGAAGTAAAAGATGAACATATGCGCCGTGAAAATCGACAGCCCAAGCCCGGCCAATACGGGGCCCATCAACAGCGCCACGTTCACATAAGCGGGCACGGCAGGTATGCCCATGCCGAGCAGGATGGCCAGCGCCATGGTGGTGAAAAGCGCTGCGAACTGGAACAGGCCGGAGCCGCTGCCGCCGAGATCCCAAGACCTCAGCCAGCCCAAAACATCAAGGGCGATAAAGTCCGACAGGCCGGTGAGATTGAGGCAGAAGTCGATGATCGACACCGCCAGGAACATCAAGAACAGTGTTGAAATGAGAACGCCTGACTTGAAAAAGGCGTCGAGCAACCGCTTCGGTTTGGCCCGCATGTTCTTGTCGAGAAACAGCAGGCAGCAGAGCAGGATCACCGCCCACCAGCCCGCACTGCCCGCATCTCCGGCAGAGTTATGCAGCAATTCCAGAAACCAGGGCAATTGAGACGCAACGCAGGAGCCGCTTTCAGTGATCACCGCGACACCAAACAGTGTCCCCAGAAATCCACAACCAATGGCCTCCTTAGGGGTCAGCAGCAGGAACATGATCAACAGGAGCGGCGCAAATATCATGATCAGATTCAGCTTATCGTCCCGGCTCAGGATCATCTCCGGCGTCACCTGCCCCACCGCCTCAAGACCCTGTTTGTGGGACTGAAAAGCCGTGGTCAGGAAAAGACAGAAGAAATAGGCAAGCGCCGGGATTGTCGCCGCGACAATCACTTCGCGATACGGCACCGCTGTCAGCACCGCCAAAACGAAGGCCGCCACCCCCATGACCGGTGGCATGATGGCGCCGCCGGAGGATGCCGCAGCCTCCATGCCCCCGGCAAAGACCCGCGAAAAGCCCCGTTGCAGCATCATCGGAATGGTCAGCCTGCCGGTGGACAAAACGTTGACAACTGGCCCGCCGGAGAGCGTCCCGAACAAGGCAGACGACACAATCGCCGCATGGGCCGGACCGCCCCTGAGATTGCGTGTCCACAAAAAGGCGAGTTTGATCAGTGCGCGGCCGCCGGCTGAGGCCCCAAACAAACTGCCTAGAACGATGTAGGGAAACACCGTATTGAGGATGATGTCCATGAAGCGCCCCAACAGCCCCGACGCATTGTTGACCAGGGCATCGTGCAGCCGCGGACGACCATCAGCCAGCAGCCGAGGTTCACCGCCCAGCTTGG
>JABSRX010000191.1 GCA_013214695.1 Rhizobiaceae bacterium
ATCTCGTTGATGATCGGCACCTGGGCCGGATGAATGGCCATTTTCGCCGTGAAGCCGTCGAGTTTGCCGTCGCGGCATTCGGCGGCCAGACCTTCGTCGTTGCGGAAATCGGGATAGACTGTGTCGAGCGGTTCAACACCCGCTGCAACTGCGCCCAGCAGGGTCTGGACCCGGGCAAAGCGGAACACATCGCGATAGGTGCCATCCTCATAGCGTCGGGCTGAGCCGATATCGGCCGACAGATCTTCCGCGCCCCAGGCGACCGCCTGCAGGCGTTTGCTGGATCGGCG
This sequence comes from Rhizobiaceae bacterium, assembly GCA_013214695.1. Classification (GTDB taxonomy): domain Bacteria; phylum Pseudomonadota; class Alphaproteobacteria; order Rhizobiales; family Rhizobiaceae; genus Pseudahrensia. The sequence continues at coordinate 291 of JABSRX010000191.1, forward strand.
GTAGGTGCCTGCGTTCAGCGCGCCGATGGCCGTTTCGGTGATGATCGCGACAATGCGCGTGACCCCGTCCGCAAGACCATTGTCGGCTTCGCAAACCCGCAGCAGCGCGTCCAAGCGGGTGACGTCCTGACCATGCTCGCTTTTCGGCAGCACAATGCCGTCGGGCCTGGCGCCCATAATGGCGTTGAGATCATCTTCGGTCAGTTCGGTGTCAAAGGCGTTGACGCGCACATAAAGGGCAGGGCGCTTCTCTTCGCTAACGACATCGCGCAGGAAACCGGCGGCAACTTCGCGCGCCGCCTGCTTGTTGTCGAGCGAGACGGAATCCTCCAGATCGATGAACAGGGCGTCAGCCCCGCTGGTCATGCCCTTGGCGAGTTTCTTTTCACTGTCTCCGGGAATAAACAGACCAGAGCGCATCAGCCCGCCTCGCTGGCGTTGTTGGCGGCGACGACGTCAGGATGGCGCCACATCATTGCCTGCCTGTGACAGGTGCAGACCAGCACGTTGTCTTGATTGTAGCCCTTGTGAAGAAAGTCGACGATGCCGCGATCGGGCTTGGAACGCGAGGCCCGCACGCCGATGACTTCGGTCACAGCGCGCACCGTGTCCCCCTGAAAGACCGGATGGGGAAACTGCGTGTCCTTCATGCCGAGATTGCCGATGGTGGTGCCAAGCGTGGTGTCACCAACCGAGACCCCGATCACCAGACCCAGGGTCAGCAGGGAGTTCATCAGCGGTTGGCCCCATTCCGTCTGTTCGGAAAAGTGGCGGTCGATGTGCAGCGGCTGGGGGTTGAGCGTCATCGTGGAAAACAACTGGTTGTCGCTCTCGGTCAGGGTTTTGCGCAACTCGTGCTCGAAAACCTGCCCCTCGTAAAACTCGTCAAAATACAGTCCAGGCACCTCTACCTCCGCTCGCACAAAACCGTTTCCTGCCTATCGTGCAGCATGTCCGGGGAGGGAAATCAAGCTTATCAAATTGCAAATATTCATGGTGAACGTTCGGTTAAGACTTTTGCTCTAGGGTGATCACCAGCCCTCAGTAGGTGGGCGCGTTTAGTAGTTTTAGTGGTGTTGGGTAGTAATATGTTTGTAGAGCGTTTTATGGCGTGGTCTGTCGTGTCGGGTGCAGATCAGCGAGCCAAAGCAATCAGCCGTCTGGCTGTCAAATTTCTCAACGGCCGCATCGAGGCCGACGAGCAATCCGAAATCGAAAAAGCCCTGACGCTTTATCTAGAAGACAAAAGCCCCAAGGTGCGCATCGCCCTGGCAAAGGTGCTGGCGCGGCACGACAATGCGCCGCGGCACATGATCTGGGCTCTGTCACAGGATATCGCCGAAGTCTCGACCATCATTTACGCCCGCTCCATGGTGTTGGGCAGCCGTGATCTGATCGACGCCATCCGGCGTGGCAAGACGGCGACCCAGAAAGCGATCGCGGCACGCCAGGTGCTGGACGGCAATACCATTCGCGCACTGGTGCAATATGCTGGCGGTGAGGCGGTGCACGTGCTTCTGAAGAACCGCCAGGTGGTTCTCGGGCCTGGCCTGAAACACGATATTGCCATGCGCCTGGGTGATCGCCCTGAAATCCGCGCCACGCTCCTTGAAGACGACATGATCGATGCGGCAACCCGTCAGTTGCTGTCTGAACGTCTGTCGGCAACGCTGCTCGATTTTTCCGCCCAGATGGGCTGGGCCGATCAGGATCGTTTGCAGAAAGTCGCCAATGATGCGCGCAACAAGGTGACCGTCGAAATCGCCATGCAGACGCCACCGGAACAGATGCAGGCTTATGTCGACCATCTGGCGCAGTCCGAACAGTTGAGCGCCGCCTTGCTGATCCGCGCCTGCTGTATGGGCCATGCCGCCCTGTTTGAATGTGCCCTGTCGAAGCTCAGCGGCATTTCGCTGAAGCGCGTACAGTCGATCATCGACGAAGGACGGGTGTCTGCCTTCAATTCGCTCTATGGCCGTACCGGCATGCCGAAGTCGGCCTATCCGGTGTTCATCGCGGCGATTGAAGCCTGGCAGGATCCTAAGGAAATGCCGCAACTGATTGGTCAGATCATCGATCGTGCCGAAGCTCATGAAGAAGTCGATGGTGCTTTGCTGTCGATGCTGGCGCAGATGAATTGCGAAGCCAATCGCGTGGCGGCACAGAATCACGAGAAGCAGGCCTTGCTGGCCGCTTAAGCCTCAAAGCCTAATAACGGAACTGTTCGTCGAGGATGCGCTCTTCCCAGGTGTGCTCCTCGTCAAACAGCAGGATACCGGACTTGTCGCGGTCCTCATGGATGAAGACCTCGACGGCTGACTTGATCTCGGTGTTATCAGCAACCGCATTGACCGGCCGTTTGTCCGGTTCCAGAACAGTAATCTGAACTTCGGCCGTGTTCGGCAACAAAGCACCGCGCCAATTGCGTGGGCGGAAGGGGCTGACCGGCGTCAGCGCCAGCAGCGGCGCCTTCAAGGGCAGGATCGGGCCATGGGCCGACAGATTGTAGGCCGTTGATCCCTGCGGCGTGGCCACCATGATCCCGTCGCAAGACAGGGCCGCCATACGCTCCTTGCCATCGATGACAATGCGCAGACGCGCCGCCTGATGGGATTGGCGGAACAGCGACACCTCGTTGAAAGCCATCGATTCATGGCGATTGCCGTCTTCGTCGATGGCGACCATCTGGAGGGGATGAATGGTGGCTTTCAGGGCCCGTGCCAGACGGGCGTGCAAATCGTCTTCCCGGTATTCGTTCATCAGGAAGCCAACCGTGCCCTTGTTCATGCCATAGACCGGTTTGCCGGAATCCATGAAGTCGAGCTGGGTTTGCAGCATGAAACCGTCGCCGCCCAGAGCAACGATCACGTCAGCATGCTCGGCATCGGTCTGACCATAGCGTTCGATCAGCGCGTCCTGGGACTGCTGTGCCGTATCCGTGGAATTGGCAAGAAAGCAGATGCTGGGTTTGGCCATGGTCTAATTCGTCAACAAAATGCGCAGAAACTGATCTTGATCAATCAATTGCCGCTTGTCCATTGGCATGAAGTACATGCTGGGGGCCCAGCGTGGCTTATGGGGCAACACGCTGGCGTGACGCCCGCTCTCACATTGGAGGAGGAGCGGGCGTCATCAGCATTTTCTGGCAGGGGCTGGGTTACCCAAGCTGCTGCAGCAGGGAATCCACCGATGCCTTAGCATCGCCATAGAACATGCGGGTGTTTTCCTTGAAGAACAGCGGATTTTCCACGCCACTATAGCCGGTGCCTGCACCACGCTTGGAAACAAACACATGCTTGGCTTTCCAGACTTCCAGCACCGGCATGCCGGCGATCGGTGAGTTTGGATCGTCCTGGGCCGATGGATTGACGATGTCGTTGGAGCCAACAACCATCACCACGTCGGTTTCGGGGAAATCATCGTTGATTTCGTCCATCTCCAAAACGATGTCATAGGGCACTTTCGCCTCAGCCAGCAGCACGTTCATGTGGCCGGGCAGGCGGCCGGCGACCGGGTGAATGGCAAAACGCACATTCTTGCCGGCGTCGCGCAGACGGCGGGTCAGTTCGGAAATCGATCCCTGCGCCTGGGCAACCGCCATGCCGTAACCGGGCACAATCACGACGCTGTCGGCTTCGTCCAGTGCGGCAGCGACAGCTTCCGCGCTGGTGGCCACCATTTCACCGTCGATCTCCATGGCCGGGCCGCTGGTGCCGCCAAAGCCGCCCAGGATGACCGAGACAAAGTGACGGTTCATCGCCCGACACATGATGTAGGACAGGATCGCACCGGAGGAGCCGACCAGGGCGCCGGTGACGATCAACAGATCATTGCCGAGCAGGAAGCCGGTCGCGGCCGCTGCCCAACCCGAATAGGAGTTGAGCATGGAGACAACGACAGGCATGTCAGCGCCACCGATGGCCATCACCAAATGGGCGCCGATCAGGAAGGCAATGATGGTGATCAGGATCAGTGTCCACATGCCGAAATGGGCACTGAACATGAAGCCGAGGATCAGACAGGCCACAACACCGGCTGCGTTAATCGCATGGCGACCGGGCAGGGTCAGGGGCTTGCCGTCAATTGAGCCAGCCAGCTTGCCATAAGCAATGATCGAGCCAGTAAAGGTGATGGCACCAATGAAGACGCCGATGACGATCTCCCATTCGTGGATAACCAGTTCGGCTCCCTGAAGGCCGGGTGGCGGCGCATAGGCCGAGTTCAACCCGATGAACACCGCCGCGAGGCCGACAAACGAGTGCAGTGCGGCCACGAGTTGCGGCATGCCGGTCATTTCAACCCGCTGGGCAACGATGGCGCCGATGATCGAACCGATGCCGACCATCAGAACAATCAACCAGTAATTGCCGACCAACGAGTCAAACAGAGTCGCCAGCACGGCCAGCGCCATGCCGACAATACCGTACCAGATCGAGCGCTTGGCGCTTTCCTGGTTGCTCATGCCTCCGAGGGCGAGAATGAAGAGAATGCTTGCAGCGACGTAGACTGCAGTGATGAAACCGTTTTCCATGATCGTATCCTCAGCTCTTCTGGAACATGCTGAGCATGCGACGGGTGACCATGAAGCCACCGACAATGTTGATGGTGGCGATCAGCACCGAAATGGCGGCCAGCACCACGATCAGCCAACTGCCGGAGCCGACCTGCAACAGCGCGCCGACAATGATGATGCCGGAGATCGCGTTGGTGATCGCCATCAGCGGGGTGTGGAGGGCGTGGCTGACGTTCCAGATGACCTGGAAGCCAACGAAACAGGCCAGGGCGAACACGATCATGTGCTGCATGAAGCTGGCCGGGGCATAGAGGCCGATGATCATCATCAGCAGCCCGCCAATGGCGAGCATGGAGACTTCGCGCACACCGGCGCGGCGCATCTCCTCGGCTTCCTTGGCGGCGATTTCTTCCTTCGTTGGCTCCGGCGCTTTCGGCGGCGCCTTGGCAATCGCCTGTATCTTCGGCGGCGGCGGCGGGAAGGTGATCTTCTTCTTATGCGTGACTGTCGCACCGCAGATCACATCGTCTTCCATGTCATGCACGATCTTGCCGTCTTTTTCCGGTGTCAGATCGGCCATCATGTGACGGATGTTGGTGGCATAGAGCGACGAGGCCTGGGTCGCCATGCGGCTGGCCAGATCGGTGTAGCCGATGATGGTGACGCCATTGGCGGTTTCGATTTTTTCGTCCTTCACCGTCAGATCACAATTACCGCCGCGTTCGGCAGCAAGGTCGACAATCACCGAGCCCGGCTTCATCGCCTTGACCATGTCTTCCAGCCAAAGACGCGGTGCGTCGCGTCCCGGAATAAGCGCGGTGGTGATGACGATATCAACGTCCGGTGCCTGTTCACGGAACAGTTCCAGCTGCTTTTCGCGGAACTCCGGCGAGGAAGGGGCTGCATAGCCGCCTTCACCGGAGCCGGATTCCTCAAAATCGAGCATCATGAATTCCGCGCCCATTGATTCAATCTGTTCGGCCACTTCGGGACGCACGTCGAAGGCCCGCACGATGGCGCCGAGGGACTGGGCAGCACCGATGGCGGCCAGTCCGGCAACACCGGCACCGATAACCAGCACCTTGGCGGGCGGCACCTTGCCGGCGGCGGTGACCTGACCGGTGAAGAAACGGCCAAACGCGTTGCCCGCCTCGATCACCGCACGGTAACCGGCGATATTGGCGGTCGAGGACAGGGCGTCCATCTTCTGGGCCCGTGAAATGCGCGGCACCATGTCCATGGCGATGACCGTGCTGCCGGTCTCTTTGGCGGTATCCAGCAGCTTTTGATTTTCGGCCGGGTAGACGAACGAGATGACCGTCTGGTCCTTGCGCATTTTCTTCGATTCTGCCGTTGTCGGCGGACGCACCTTGGCGACCACATCAGCCTTCTTCCACAGATCGGCGGCGGTTTTGACCACGGTGGCACCGGCCTCTTTGTAGTCAGCATCGGCAAAACGCGCGGCTTTGCCGGCGCCAGCCTGGATGATGCAGTCGAAGCCGAGTTTTTGCAGCTCGCCGACGCTTTGCGGTGTCATGGCGACGCGGTTTTCACCGGCCGCCGATTCCTTGGGGGTGCCAATAATTGTCATAGAAAGTCCGATCGATTATTCAAAATGCCAGCTCAGCGGCGGCAAACTGATAAGAGGTCAATCCGTTTGCATAGGCCGTCACCGCCAAAAAGCCAACCTTTTGCGGGCTGGGCGCGTCAATTCGTCATTTTTATCGATTAGATCGCCCTTCCGTTCACCGAAATCGTGCGAATCGCGCCGCGTGGCGGCGACACGCGGCGAACTGACGGAGGCGTCTTAGGTCTCAAACTGCGGATGCGGGATGCGACGCGCGGGTGCGCCGGGCAGGCGAAATGTGTCGGGGTGTAAATCCGACTTTTCATGTCAAAAAGAGGGTAGACGGGCGATTCCAAATGGTTTAGTGGCTTCGTCCAGTGGAAAGCCCTTATAGCTCAGCTGGTAGAGCAACTGATTTGTAATCAGTAGGTCCGCGGTTCGAGTCCGTGTGGGGGCACCACTTCTTCTCTCCCAAAAGTTTATTTGTATTCGCTAAAGTTCGGTAACTACGCCATAATACTTGGGTTTTCTGTTCATCTGGCGCATTTTCTATCCTTTGTAGTGCGTTGGCATTCACAAAATTTGTTGGTATTATTGTTGGTATAAATCCACTTTTGCCGATTTTAAGGCAAAAGTACCAACATCGGTTAACTAATAATGTCTCTGACAGACACAAAGGTTCGAAATCTTAAGCCAAGCGAGAAGATCGCTAGATATAGCGATGGAGCAGGGCTTTACCTTCAAGTTACGCCTAAAGGCTCCAAGCTCTGGCGCATGGCTTATCGGTACGCTGGAAAACAGAAGACGCTTTCATTTGGAAAATATCCTGAGATCACGTTGCTCGA
>JABSRX010000192.1 GCA_013214695.1 Rhizobiaceae bacterium
GCGCTTGCCCAGCCGGCCTGCCAGATCAACCACAAATTGCCACGCGACGCGGCCAGAGCGGCTGCCGCGCGTGGTTGACCATTCCAGTGCATCACCGCGCACGTCTTCCATGTCGACCCCCAGCTTGAAGTGGTCGATATAGCCGGAAACCATCGCCAGATAGTCGTCCTGATTGCACTTGTGGAAGCCCAGCCATAGGCCAAAGCGGTCGGACAGGGAGACTTTCTCTTCAACCGCTTCGCTCGGGGAAATGGCGGTGGAGCGCTCGTTTTCAATCATGTCGCGCGGCATCAGATGACGCCGGTTTGATGTGGCGTAGAACAGGGCGTTTTCCGGCCGACCTTCTACACCACCATCCAGCGCAGCTTTCAGCGCCTTGTAGCTGGTGTCGTCGTGGTCAAAGGACAGATCGTCACAAAACAGAATGAAGCGCCGATCCGTATCGCGGATCAGGGTCAGAAGTTCCGGCAGGCTGTCGATATCCTCCCTGTGGATCTCGATCAGCTTCAGCGGCGGCAGATCGGCCGGCTGCTCGGCATTGATGGTTGCATGGGCGGCTTTGACCAGGGATGACTTGCCCATGCCACGGGCGCCCCATAACAGGGCATTGTTGGCCGGGTTGCCCAGTGCGAAGCGGCGGGTGTTGTCGATCAAAATGTCGCGAACCGTGTCGATGCCTTTCAGCAGCACCATTTCAACCCGGTTGACCTTTGGCACCGGCTGCAAGTGATGGGCAGCAGCGCTCCAGACAAAGGCGTCCGCCACGTCAAGGTCCAGCGCCGGTGGCGCAGGGGGGACGGCCCGTTCGAGCAAGCTGTTGAGTTTGTCCAGCTTGTCGCTGAGCAGGGAAATCGGATCGCTGGTCGTATCGGTCATGGAAGGTGCATTTTGGGTTGAATTGCTGCGCTGCTAGCATGGACCGGACGGGAAGGGAAGAAACCAGACTTGTTTGCGCCCTTTGCAGTTGAAGAACAGGCGACATTCGCACCACTTGTTGTTGCAATGAGGCGTGTGATGACTATATTCCGCGCAATGTTTTGGCGGCCTTTGGGACGCCTTGTGGATCTACAAAAAAATCGAGGCTCATCATGTTTATCACTCCTGCTTACGCACAAACGGCTGGCGGCGCCGGTGGCGGAATTATGGAGCTTTTGTTCCCGCTTATTCTGGTCGGTGGTATCATGTGGTTCCTGGTTATCCGCCCACAGCGCCAGCAGCAGAAAGCGCGCGCTGAAATGCTGTCCAATATCCGTCGCAATGACACGGTTGTGACCGGTGGCGGCTTGGTTGGTAAGGTCACCAAGGTTATTGATGACACCGAAGTCGAAGTTCAAATCGCTCCTGACGTGAAAGTCCGTGCCATGCGCGCCATGCTGGCTGATGTTCGTGTCAAAGGCGATACGCCAAAGAACGACAACGCCAAGCCAGAAAAGGCAGCGAAGTCGACCAAGGCTGAGAAATCGGCAAAAGCTGAGAAATCAGCCAAGACGGACAAAGCCTCAAAGGCTTCTGACAAATAATCCAGTGTTGGGCGGGTCTGCGGGCCCGCTGCTACATCAGCCGGAGCGCTTGACGCATGTTGCACTTTTCACCAACGAAGATGATCGCCATTCTCGTGGCCGTTTTGTTTGGCGTATTACTCGCCTCACCAAACTTGTTCAACCAATCAACGTTGGATTCGCTGCCAGACTGGATGCCGAAAAACCAGGTGGCATTGGGGCTTGATCTTCAAGGTGGCGTGCATCTGCAGGTCAAAATCGAAACCGAAGATATCGCCGAAGAGCGTTTGGAAAATCTCGAAAGCGATGTCCGCACACTGATGCGCGACCGCACCCAGGGCGCGCTCGGTTACCAGCGCATTCGTGCATCCGGCAACAAGGTGACGCTGACACTTCTGAAGCCAGAAGACACTGAAGCCTCCAAAGAACGGTTGGAAAGCCTGCTGACGCCCGTGGTGCCAACCGGCACATTGCTGGGCGGTCTGGGCATCATCGAAGTCGAATTGTCCGAGCCGTCGCCGGGTGTTCTGGAATATACGCTGACCGACGAAGGTATTGATGAGCGCCTGCGCTCCGCGGTTTCCCAGTCGATTGAAGTGATCCGTCGTCGTGTTGACGAATTGGGCACCACCGAGCCGATCATCCAGCGCCAGGGCGTTGACCGCATCATCGTTCAGGTTCCGGGTTTCAATGATCCCGAGCGCCTCAAGGACGTAATCGGCACGACCGCGAAACTCGGGTTCCACGGTGTCAGCGATACGATGAGCGCCGCTGATGCGCTGGCCAACCGTCCGCCAGTTGGTTTCAAGGTGATCCCGACATCGGACGCGGAAAGCGGCGAAGCGAATATTCTGATCGAAAAGGCGCCAAAAATTCCGGGCGAAGGTCTGGTGGATGCCCAACCTGGCTTTGACCAGCGCACCAACGAACCGATTGTGACGTTCCGCTTCGACAACAAGAATGCGCAGCGCTTCTGTAAGTACAGTTCGGCCAATGTCGGTCGCCGCTTTGCCATCGTCTTGGACGACACATCGATATCAGCACCGGTCATTCGCGACGCGATTTGTGGCGGTTCCGGTCAGATTTCCGGCAGCTTTACAGCGCAATCCGCCAACGATCTGGCGGTTCTGATGCGTGCCGGTGCACTGCCAGCCGAAATCACCTTCGTTGAGGAAAGAACCGTTGGTCCAGGTCTTGGTCTGGACTCCATCAACGCCGGTAAGTTTGCTGCAACTGTCGCCGGTATTCTGGTCGTCATCTTCATGCTGCTGGCCTATGGCACGTTGGGCATCATCGCCAACATCGCGCTGACCGCCAACATCGTCATTATTATCGGGCTGCTGTCGGTCATTGGTGCAACACTGACCTTGCCGGGTATTGCCGGTATCGTGCTGACCATGGGTATGGCGGTTGACGCCAACGTTCTGATCTACGAGCGCATACGCGAGGAAAAACGGGCAGGGCGCTCGCTCGTCCAGGCAATCGATTCCGGTTTCCGCCAAGCCTTGGGCACCATTTTGGACGCCAACATCACCACGCTGATCGCTGCGTTCATTCTGTTCTATCTCGGCTCCGGCCCGATCAAGGGTTTTGCGGTGACACTGGCGATCGGTATCGTCACCTCGGTCTTCACCGCCTTCACCCTGACCCGTCTTCTGGTCACGCTGTGGCTGCGCTTCACCAAGCCAAAGGATCTGCCGCGCCGGATCATCAAGCTGGTTCCCGAAGGCACAAGCCTGAAGTTCATGATCTACCGCAAGCTGTCCTTCCCGCTCTCAGCTGCGCTGTTGGTTGGCTCACTGGGCATGTTCATCGCGGTCAATCTGAACTACGGCATCGACTTCCGCGGCGGTACGCTGATCGAATATCAGTCAACGTCGGAAACCGCTGATCTTGGTGACATCCGTGGCCGACTGTCGGATCTCAATCTCGGTGATGTCCAGGTGCAGGAGTTTGGCGCCCCCAACGAGGTTCTGATCCGAATTGAGAGCCAGGGCGGCGGCGATAATGCCGAGCAATCCGCGCTTGCCAAGGTGCGTGCGGTGATGGACACAGACCATACATTCCGCCGACAGGAGGTCGTTGGTCCGACGGTTTCGGGCGAATTGGCGCAGGCCGGTACCATTGCGGTTATCGCCTCACTGCTGGCGATCATGGTCTATATCTGGTTCCGCTTCGAATGGCAGTTCGCCATTGGTGCGGTGCTGGCCACCATGCACGACGTGATCCTCACCATCGGCATGTTCGCGGTGCTGCAGCTTGAATTCTCGCTATCCTCGATCGCGGCGATCCTGACCATTGTCGGTTACTCGCTGAACGATACGGTGGTGGTCTATGACCGAATCCGAGAGAATCTGCGCAAATACAAGAAGAAGCCGATTCACGAACTGCTCGACATGTCGATCAACGACACATTGTCCCGTACGGTTCTGACATCGGTCACCACATTGCTGGCCCTGCTGGCACTGTATTTCCTCGGTGGGGAAGTGCTGCGTGGCTTCACCTTTGCCATGATCTTCGGTGTCCTGATCGGTACCTATTCCTCGATCTTCATCGCTGCGCCGGTGCTGATCCTGTTCAAGCTTCGCCCCGGTGCGATGGACCGCAAGGACCCATCGCCTTACACCGGCCAGGAAGCGCAGGAAGTTCAGTAGCTTGAGCGGCGGCGAGAGCGGCGAGGGCGGCGACGGCAAGAGCCGCGTGACTGCGTCTGAGTTTGGCATGGTGATGCGCGAAGCCCATTATCCGGGCCGCGCGCCCGTCGACACTTATGGCAATGGCGGCTTCCGTTTCGCTGAAATGTCTCATCGGGGCAGTATTCTGTGCCTGCCAAGCGGCATCTATGGATGGTCGGCTGAGCAACCGGCTGATCTCACAGCCGCCAACTTCAAGCGCGTACTAAGCGAAGAGGGGCTGGAACTGCTGTTGGTGGGGACAGGCAAAGATCTTGTCCCGCTGCCGGCCAAACTGCGCCAGGCACTTCTGGACAAAGGCATTCGCTGCGATCCCATGAGCACCGGTGCTGCGGCCCGCACGTTCAATGTCCTGCTGGGCGAGGGCCGGGCTGTGGGCGCTGCGCTGCTGGCTGTGGATTAGGCATGGCCGTCACCATCGCTCCCGATGACTTTGCCCATTGTCTGGAACTGCTGAAATCGGGCGCGCCCGACTTTTATTTCGCAGACCTGCTGCTGCCTGAGCAACACAAGGCCGCGATTATTGCGCTGCATGCCTTCCACGTTGAAGTGACCAACATTTGCCTGGCGGGCGGTGAACCCATGGCCGGACAGGTGCGCCTGCAATGGTGGTCCGAGGTGATCCAGGGCATTCGCGCCGACGAGGCGTCAGGGCATCCCGTGGCACGAGCGTTGATGCAGGTGATTGCTGAGCACAACCTGCCGGTCAGCAGCTTTGAGGCCAAACTGGAAGCCCATATTTTCGATCTCTACAACGACCCGATGGGCAATCGGTCGGATTTTGAGGCCTATTGCGGCGAAACCCGCTCATGCCTTTTCCAGTGGGCATCCTTGGTGGCTGGACTGCCTCCCGAACGGGCCCTTGCGGACGCCAGCGGGCATAGCGGCGTGGCCACCGGCATCGTCAGCGTTTTGGAGAACATGGCGCGCTATCACGGCAACGGCCAGGTGTTTGTGCCGTCCGATCTGCTCGCTGCTACAGGCCTTTCCCGCGAGACATTTTTGGTCCAGCCGGAAGCGGCGCACGAAGCGGCGATCACCGGCCTGGTGGATCTTGGGTTTGAGCATGAAGCCAAAGCGCGCCAGGCTTTGCAGCACTTGCCGCAAGAGGCCCGAGCCCTGTTCAAGCCACTCGCTCTAGTGCCGGTCTATCTGAAGCGGGTTCAGCGCGATCCAATGGCAGTCTTCAAGCCCCGTCCACCGCTGTCTCAAATCCGCAGACAATGGGCGTTGTGGCGCTTTTGATCAGCCGGATTGGCAGATTTTTAACAGATTTGGACTAATTCTAGCCCCCGGGCAGGGGTAGGCAAATCTGTTGGAGAAGTCCGTGGATAAACCTATCGAAGAATGGAAACGCCGTTTCCGTGGCATGGAGCCCAAAACGCTCCAGAAAACCTGGATCTCACGGGCCGACGACGATTTGTCGTGGGTGCATGAGTGCAATTTTCATGCAGCTGTCGCCGACCGTTTGAAACAGATCGGCAATATGGCCATCGACATCGATGACGACGCACGTCAGAAACTGTGCATTCAGGCGAAAAGCATTCAGGACCGCCTACAGAACCATCTGCGGAACGAGCCGGAGAAACTGGCGACGATCCAGCAATCTATCGCCGAGTCCGACGCCTATTTCGCCAAATTCGGCAGCAAAACTGCCCGCTACTACATGTACGAACAGGGTGTCATTGATGAATGGGGCGACCGCCTGATCGGCTGATCGGCTCCGCTTTATTCGGCAGCTTCGACCAGGCTGGTATCGGCCAGCCACGCATCGACATCCTGCAGCGCGCGCGATGTGACTGCGCGCTTCTTGGCCGCGCCTTTTTCCTTGCCGCGCCAACGGCCCTGATGATCGGCTGGTTTCTGGATTTCCACCGGAGGAAACAGGCCAAAATTCACATTCATCGGCTGAAAGCTCTTTTTGCCCATTTCTTCTTCATAGGCGATATGGCCCTTGGTGATGTGGTTGAGTAGGGCGCCGAAAGCCGTGGTTTCCGGTGGTAGGGTCGGCTCCAGGCCACGCACCTCTTCATCGAGAAAACGACCGGTCAGCAAACCGATCGCGGCCGATTCCACATAGCCTTCACAGCCGGTGATCTGACCGGCAAAGCGAATATGGTTGCGGCTCTTCAGCCGCAAAGTTTCGTCGAGCAGTTGTGGCGAATTCAGATAGGTGTTGCGGTGCAGGCCGCCGAGACGGGCAAATTCAGCATTCTCCAGGCCGGGAATGCTGCGGAAAACCTCAACCTGGGCGCCATATTTGAGCTTCGTTTGAAAACCCACCATGTTGTAGAGCGTGCCCAGGGCGTTGTCCTGGCGCAGCTGGACCACGGCATAGGCCTTTTCGTCCGGCTTATGGGCATTGGTCAGCCCCATCGGCTTCATCGGGCCGTGCCGCAAGGTTTCGCGTCCGCGCTCCGCCATCACCTCAATCGGCAGGCAACCGTCGAAATAGGGGACATTCTCCCATTCCTTGAATTCGGTTTTTTCACCGCCAATCAGCGCGTCGATGAAGGCTTCATACTGGTCTCGGTTCATCGGGCAGTTGAGATAGTCCTTGCCGGTGCCGCCAGGGCCGACCTTGTCGTAGCGGGACTGGAACCATGCCGTATCGAGGTCGATGGAATCAAAGTGCACAATCGGCGCGATGGCGTCGAAGAAGGACAGGGCATCCTGGCCGGTTTCTGCGGCGATCGCATCGGCCAGGCCGGGAGCGGTCAGTGGTCCGGTGGCGACAATGCAGGGGCCCCAATCCTCTGACGGCAGGCCTGGCACTTCTTCGCGGGCGATGGTGATA
>JABSRX010000193.1 GCA_013214695.1 Rhizobiaceae bacterium
AGTTGGGCAACAGCGCCCTATCGGTTGAAGAGGTCGCCTATGATTGCGGCATCGAAAACATGAGCCACTTCTACAAGCTGTTTCGCAACCACTACGGCACAACACCGAGAGGCTACCGAAAGCGGCATTTATCGGACCCGGTTCAACCAGGATGAGCGCTGACCCATTGAGATCATCCGTTTTGGTGTTGCAATGCTGTTTTGGACAAAGCAACTCGCTAGCAAAAATGTCCACTTAGGGCTTATTCCGTTGAAAAAGTGATCGATTGATTGACTGCCGATTGATTATTGTGCCGTTCGTGTTGGTTTTCTTACGCCATTTTGCTGATTGGTTTTGGTGCAGCGACCAGTTTTGCCAGTTTTCTGAGGTTTTGGGCGGTTGCTGCGAGGTGGAATTCGTCGCGCGCGCCGCAGGGTCCCCGTAGTCGCAGCCGGTCGAGCTTCAGTATTCGCTTGAGATGAGCAAACAACATCTCCACCTTTTTGCGTAGCTTGCATGAGATGGCGTAATCGATGGTCTTTGCGATGTTGCGTGCAATGTCGCGAGAAGGTTCGTGGATTGACCGTGTCACCTTGCGCTGTGGCGCCTTGGGACAACATCCGGCCTTGAAGGGGCAGCTATCGCAATCATCCTTGCGAGCGCGGTAGCGCAGGATGCCATCTTTGTCGGGCTTTGTTTGCCTTGATGTCTTGAATGCTCGTCGACTTTGCTTCAGCTCTTTACCACCCGGGCAGATATAGACATCACCCTCAGCATCATAGGTGAAGTCGGCCCGCTCGAAGGTTCCGTCGGTTCTTGAGGATTTGTCTACGACCGGAATGTGCGGGGCGATGTTGCGTTTTTCCACCAGCCATTCCAGCAGCGGACCCGTGCCATAGGCTGTATCGGCAATCATCCGTTGCGGCTGAATGCCGAAGACATTACTGGTCCTGTCGATCATTGTCTGCATGGCGCCCAGTTCAGCCTGTCGTACAGATCGCGTGGCTTCGACATCCAGGATCACCGCATGATCTGTGTCGATCATGTAATTGGCGGAATAGGCAAAGTAAGCCGGCCCTTTGCGTGCCGCAGTCCATTGCGATGCCGGGTCACAATGGGACATGAACTTCGGCTGTACCGGCGTGGCCGCACCAAAGGCGGCATCATCAAGTGTCTCCAGATACTCGCGCACAGCCCGCGGTGCGTCATCTGGATCAATCTTGTCCGGTTCCCATTCGTCCTTTGCCGTGGAGTTCTGCCGGTTGGTGTCGGCTTCGATCAGACTGGCATCGACAGCAAGACGTTGACCGCTGACCAGGCCTTCTGCGATGCAGCGGGCCACTACCGTCTCAAACACGTGACGCAACAGGTTACTGTCTCTGAACCGACCGTGGCGATTTTTGGAGAATGTTGAATGGTCCGGCACCGGGTCAGCCAGATCAAGGCGGCAGAACCATCTATAAGCAAGGTTCAGATGAACCTCATCACACAGCCGTCGTTCGGATCGAATGCCCATGACATAGCCGACCAGCAGCATGCGGATCAGCAGTTCGGGGTCAATCGAAGGGCGTCCGGTGGGGCTGTAGAATGGTGCAAGGTGCTGGCGGAGACCGGTAAGATCAACAAACCGGTCGATGGTTCGCAGCAGATGATCATCGGGGACATGATCTTCAAGAGAAAACTCGTAGAAAAACGCCGCCTGTGATTCCTGAACCGGGCCCATCATTGCAATCAGCCTCCCAAATCATTTGGAAAACTGAATCACCACAACGTGCCGCCAATATGGCGAGTTTTTCAACGAAATAAGCCCAAAGTGGACAACCTCCAACACCCCAACACTGCTGGACGAAACTAGAATCGCTACTGCTGAAGCTTCTAGCGCACCTCCTCTAGACTCCAACTATTCAGACCAACATTAGGATGTGAAGCAGAAAATTGCAGCTCCATTCGAATGGTACCATCAAGCCGTCTCGGTATTCCAAATCTCAAGATACCACCACGAAGGCGCCACTCAACAATTCGGCTGAACTGCCCCGATGCAAGCTGCGCTTGAAGTTGATCAGAGAACACCCCGTCTTCGATCGTCCGTTCGGGCACCCCGTAGTGATTAATCAAACGTTCGAGAATGCGGGCAAACAGCCTGGATTGATTTGTAGCCGAACTTCCGGGCTCGAAGTCTATCAGAATAGAGGACTTTTCCAGCCTGCCCTTGCCGTCCGTCAGCACCAGCCGCTGCCGCGTGCCCAGCCCATTCACGAACTGTCCTTGGTA
Source organism: Rhizobiaceae bacterium (assembly GCA_013214695.1). GTDB lineage: Bacteria > Pseudomonadota > Alphaproteobacteria > Rhizobiales > Rhizobiaceae > Pseudahrensia. Next base: position 2,251 of record JABSRX010000193.1, read on the forward strand.
GATCCTGTTGTTACCGACAGGAGCACCATCTCCCAATCCTTCTTGCGACACGCGTGCGAGCGCTTGGGCGAACTCAAGGCCAGGACGCAGTGCCGCCAAGTCCGGCACTCTGTTGGCAAACAATTCACTTGGCGCATAGGCGACGAACCGGCTGTTTCCATTTTCCGGAACGGGAGCCGTCTTTGGCGCATAACCAAACTGCTTTCTGTAAAGGAAGGCAAGGCGAAAGCCGTGATTGTCGGTTCCTGGATCTTGCCAATTGGACAGATAGTCGGCCTCAATCGAGAAACGATGATCGCCCTGAGTATAAACGTAGCGCGCTCCACCATTGAAGTCAGCGGTTGTTGAACCGCCGCCGTTTTGATGCAGCAAAGATGCGTCAAAGGTGAAGTTGTGACCATTCTGCGAAAACAGATTCAGACCCAGGCGTGGTCCCACGGCCCAGATATCGCCCGTGTCGCGATCCTCATGACGCACGACAATACCGGGAGAAAACGATCCGCCAAGAGACGAGAAATCCAGCTGACGGGTGGCTGAAAACTCAACTGCACTTGTGTTGTTGTCCGCAAGACCGGCTTGACCGCTCTCCAGACGCAGATGCGAAACGCGGGTGGTGCCAGACCAAATGTCATTGATCGGATAGTTGGCTGAAATGTCTGCTGACCAGGTCGTGTTGTTGGTGGTGCCATTCCTGCTCTTGGTTTCGCGCCAAAAACTGTCCGAAGAGAGGCTGAGGCCACTGAAGCCCGGGATTGCTGCCCAGTTCGACGCCAGTCCAATCACTTCAGTATCTATTGGATTGGCGGTATCGAGGTTTTGATCAAGCGACTGCAGGCGCAATGTGGTATCCAGTCCCGACGCCCAGCGGCGCCCCAATCGCGCTTCATAAGACTTNTAAGCATTGGCCACTGATGCACCAGATGGGCGGTATTGGTCATCATAGTCTTCATATCGCAGCGCGTATCGCCAACCATCGCCAGAGCCCGAAATTTGTCCAAACAACCCGACATCGTTGGCTTGCCGCACGGCGTTGTTGACAATCACATCACCAGTGAGGAACGCGGCTTCGCCCTCAAATGTCAGGTGGTGAGTGCCCAACTGCATCCCGCGCTCCGCCGCAACGCTGAACAGACCTGAATCAGAACTCAACCCACCCGCTTCACTGTGGTTCCACAAACCGGTGAACATGAGGCTGCCCAAATTGCCCAGCTCTACAAGGTGCGAATAACCGGCATGAAAATTGTCATCGAATTCTGCGCCAACAAACTGATGATAGTCCGCCACGCGCGAGCCGGCAAAGATCTGTCCGGAATGCAATGTGCCATTTTCCGTGTCTGCAAATTGGACTTCGAACCGGCTGCCTTTCAACGGGACTTGCAGGGTGCGCAGTGACGTGAAAGCAAAGAAATCACCGAGTTCCATGCGCCAAGGAACCGCTGCCGCACCATCGTGACCGCGTAGGTAAAATCGTTCGGCACTTAAGCCATTGCGATTGCCTCGAAAATCGGACTGATCATATGCGCCAAACACGCTGCCTTCCCAGCGCTGGTATGGCCCGAAGTCGCGATGAAACCGAACATCCAGTTCCACGAAACCGTCGAGCCGATTGTTGCCAAACCCAGCGAAGTTGTTGGTTGAGTCCCGGTATTCTCCAGTCAACAAAACAGAGCCGATGCGGTGCCACTCAGACCAATGCAAAGTGTCGTCCTTTGCTGAGGCTGGTTGCCCCAAGGACAAGGCACAGATCGCCAGGGTGGTAGGAACCACAAGCATTGCTTTGCGTGCCATCACTTGATCCTCTCGATTGCATGAAAGAGTTGCAGCACGAAGTCATTGGTTCCTTGGAGAGAACTCAACTGGCGGCTACTGCGGTCATTGAACTGGACCAAGGTTCTGCCTGTGGTCGTGATCCGCGATACGAGCAAGTCACGGCCGTCTGGGGCCTGCCCCCGAAGGATGGCTTGGGCATTGATCTGAGTGCTGGAAACACCAAGTACGCGGATACGGGCGTCGCGCGGCACATAGGAACGAACAGTGTCAGCCAGTTCATCGCCGCGCACGAAATGCCACGACAAGCGACCGCGGAAGCCTGGCTTGCCCCAGTCATTGAGTACTTTTTCCAAGGCTCGCTTCACGTCCCGCTCAGGAATCGGGATCATTCCATCCACTTGCGCTCCCGGGAGCGACGGCAAATTGGCCACTTCCCCCACAGAAAGGAGTTGTGGGGAAGGAATACGTTTGACCTGCCGGAACTCTCGTGCCTGCAGCGGAGCCGACAAAGCGGATACAAAAACCAGAATGGCCAACCAAAGCCTAAGCTGGCTACCATTGAATGAACAAATCCCCGTCATAGCTTGGTCACCGAAATGTTGACGCTGGTTAGCGTCACCGTCACGGTCACCCGCAGACGGTCGCCTGTACCCGTGTCTTGGAGAATGCCCGTGTAAGAGGTTCCCACCGGGAAGATCTGTGAAAGCCCAGGAGTGATAGCGGGAATTATGCCCCGCATCGGTGCAACCGGGAAAAAGAACGCGTCGGTTGCATTGTCGGTTCCTGCTCTGAAATTTTCCCCCGTCGAAGTCGGTAGGACGGTTATCTGTCCAGTCGCTGGATTAAGATAGAAATAGGCGGCACCCGGAGGCCCGCCCAATGCAACCGTAGCAGTAAACGTCGCGTTCACTGCTGCGACCGCAGCTGCAGCCGAAGCGCCAGCGCTGGTGGGGGCAAATTGAGATCGAACCTGATCCACATCAAGCGGATTGAACCCCTCTGTTGTGATCGTCGCCTCTCCTTCTGCTTCCAGCAATTCGATCAAAATCTTGTCACCGGAATCACCGCTCGGGGTGATGACAACCCCATCAGGACGGAATTTGGGTTTCGGCGGGTTGGGAGGACCTGGCGGCGGTGGCTGCGGAGGCTCAGGTGGCGGTGGTTGCTTTTTCTTTTTCTTGTCTTCGTCTTCCGGTGGATTTGGAATAGGACAAACGCCGCCAAATCGACTCTGAAACTTGCGCTTCACGTCCTCGGTAGCTTTGTCAAAGTCATCAATGTTTTGCTGAATAAACAGAGCCGGACTCCCCGTCGGGATCTGATCCAGAATATTGGCAAAGGCCGAGGGCGCTGCTGACAGAAGTAAAACGGAGGTGGAAAGGTAAAGGGGCAAACGCGATAGGTGAGCAGAATAGGTCATTCGGATCCTGCTCCCACAGCTCTGGCCTGCGCTGCGGCTTCAACACGGCGTTTTGTTTGAGGAATTCCAAGCGCTTTTTGTTGGCGCGCAGGCGAGCCCAAGGCCTCAGTTATGGCCTCAGCCTGATCAATCACCGCACTGTTGGATGCTGCATTGGAGCGCAACAGGTTGCGAGCGCGGTCGATCAACTCATCGGATCGATCAACACTATCGCGCAGAATGGCCTCGGCCACCTTCTGGCGACGTTCCAGTTCCTGAATTTCGTCCTGTGTCGCACCGACGCCCTTGGCAACGGATATTTGCAGCTGCAGCGAACTGATTTCGGCGCGTTGCAAGTTCTGCTCACGCGCAACCTGCCGGAAGTCCCGATCCAGCGTTTGGGCTTGGGCGGCAATATCCTTATTACGCGGAGCTACATTGTCGTTGGCAGAGAGGTCTCCGTCAGCCAGTTCGCGCTGCGCTTTGGCGCTGTCAGCCAAATTGTCCAGCGCGTTAGACTTTGCAATACTGACCGCAACGCTGGTAATGACCGTATTGCGCACGACCTCCTTTGTTGTTACCGGATTTCCAGACGCGCCACCGGTTTGATTGGCCAGGTTGGTGGCAGTCGACGATGGTGGTAAGGGTGGATCGGCCGCCTCGGCGATTCGACGGGCGTTACGGTCGTCCAGAATCTCCTGGAATTTTGCTGGATCTTTGAAAGCTTTCTGAAGATCGTCATCAACCAGATCCTTGAAGACACCCTGTCCCCCAACACCGGAGACTGCAGCTTCCGACCGCTTTAGTCTTTCGGCCACTTTGACCGCGTCTGGCCCCCCCTTTTCAACGATGGCAACAGTGTCGCGCAAACTGGTCAGCGCAGTTTTGGACTCGCCAAACAATCTGAAATGAGCAACCTCACGCGCGGTCGCGAGCGCCTCTGCAGTATTGCCAAGGTTTTCGACACTACCCGTTTCAAGGAGCCCTGCCCGGCTGCTGGCGCCTTTGCCTTGGACGAAAACATTTCCAAGGTTGTTATCAAAGTGCGCCGACCCCTTATTGGCGAGTTTGTGATATTCCTCAAGCACCGCAATCTGCTGATCACGGGTCAGCGCTTTTTTGCCGGATGCTTTGGCCAGAGCATCGAGCTTTTCGATTTCGACTGCATCACCAGGCAACTTTTGCTGGCGCAAGAACGAGTTGGTGCGGGTTTGCCCGCGATGCTGAAAGGTCACCTTGCCGGAGTCCTTGATGTCGAGGAAATTCACCCCGGCATCGCGCAGCCTCTGTGCACCAGCAATCTGGTCCGCCACGACCTTATCGGCCAGCTCCGGCGGGAGCTTTTCAAA
>JABSRX010000194.1 GCA_013214695.1 Rhizobiaceae bacterium
TCGACCTTGTTGCGGTGCATGAATGGGCTCGAACTGATTGACGATGGAGAAATCTGGTTCAATGGACTGGATATTGCCGAGCCAGGCATTGATCTGGCCAATGTCCGGCGCCGCATCGGCATTGTGTTCCAGTCCTTCAATCTGTTTCCTCATATGAATGCGCTGGATAACGTTGCGCTTGCCCCAATGAAGGTTTTGGGGAAATCGAGACAGGAAGTGAGAGAGCAGGCAGAAGATCTGTTTAGACGATTTGGGTTGCTCGATCACATGCACAAATACGCTGATCAGCTTTCAGGAGGGCAACAGCAACGCGTGGCCATTATTCGAGCCTTGGCAATGCAACCTGAGATCATACTGTTTGATGAAATCACTTCAGCGCTGGATCCTGTTTTGGTAGCTGAAGTTCTTGAAATGCTGCGACAGTTGCGTGGTGAAGGCATGACCATGGTTATGGCGACCCATGAAATGAATTTTGCCCGTGAACTCGCCGATTGCATCTGCTTCATGGAAGATGGGGTCATTGTTGAAAGCGGGTCGCCGGCTCAGATATTGGGCGAGCCACGGGAGCAGCGAACCCAAGCATTCCTGAAATCGGTGCTGAACTGAGACGGTATTCCAGTGCTGAGTTCCTTGATCCTCAGGGCGGGCGGATTCCGGACAAATACGACCTACAGGTGTCGAGCTGATAATATGCGTTCGACTTCTTCCGTAGCGCCGCGCGGACACCAGGGACGGCTTTTGGTGAACCTTTAAAGGCCCTCTAATGAAAACGCCGACCCAGAGGCCGGCGTTTTGCTGTTCATTTATTCGCGGGCAGGGCGCTTTTGTTAGCTGCAGCCTGTTGTCGATCCGCAGCTGTCACATTTCATGCAGGTGCCGTTACGGACCAGCGTGAAGTTGTGACATTCGGGGCAGGATTCGCCTTCATAGCCTTGCAGACGAGCCATGGCGCGCTGCTGGCCCTTGCTGGGCGTCACCGCTGGAGCGACTTCACCCTGGTCGATCGACGTACGGGTGTTTTCCTCGTAGTCGCGCTTGAAGGCTGTTGCCTCGTCGGCCACCGCGAAATCCCGAGCCGCCTGCTGCTGATCAGCAACCGTCGCCGTGGCAGTTGCTGCTGCTGTGGCGGCGCCGGACGAAGCCAGGGCCACGCCGCCGCCGCCAGTTGCGATGGTGGTCACCCGTGCGGGACTGGAGGTCTCGCCGCCGCTTGCGCCGCCGCGCTCGCCGCCGCCGCCGAGGGAGCCTGCGGGTTCTTCACCAACGCTGGATTTTTCAACAACCTGCAGTTTGGAACCGCGCATCAGGCCGCGGGACACCACTTCGGCCTTGCCTTCCTTGACGCCCTTGCCGAGCGCGGTGGAGCCGAAGTCCGACGTGTCGACATGGGCGAGGTCGTGGCGGTCGAGATAGGAGACAGCCAGCTCGCGGAAGACATAGTCGAGGATGGAGGTTGCGTTCTTGATCGCGTCATTGCCCATGACAATGCCGGCTGGCTCGAACTTGGTGAAGGTGAAGGCCTCCACATATTCATCCAGCGGTACGCCATATTGCAGGCCAAGTGAAATGGCGATGGCGAAGTTGTTCATCATGGCGCGGAAAGCGGCGCCTTCCTTATGCATATCGATGAAGATCTCGCCCAGGGCGCCGTCGTCCATCTCGCCGGTGCGCAGATAGACCTTGTGGCCACCGACAACGGCTTTCTGGGTGTAGCCCTTGCGTCGGTTCGGCAGTTTCTGGCGCTTGCGCACTTCGACAACCCGTTCGACGATTTTCTCGACGACCTTTTCAGAGGTGACCGCAGCGCGGGCTGTGGCCGGCGCCTCGATCAACGCGTCAACGGCTTCTTCGTCCTCTTCGTCCTCAACCAGCGCAGCGTTCAGCGGCTGCGAGAGTTTCGAGCCATCGCGGTACAGGGCGTTGGCCTTCAGGCCGAGCTTCCAGGACAACATGTAAGCGTCGGTGCAGTCTTCGACCGCAGCGTCGTTTGGCATGTTGATGGTTTTCGAGATCGCACCGGAAATGAACGGCTGGGAGGCCGCCATCATGCGGATATGGCTCTCGGTCGACAGGGAGCGCGTGCCGATGCGGCCGCACGGTGTGGCGCAGTCGAACACGGCGAGGTGCTCTTCCTTCAGGCCAGGTGCGCCTTCCAATGTCATCGCACCGCAGCAATAGATGTTGGCGGCCTGCACCTCGTCCTTGGAGAAGCCAAGGGCGGCGAGCATGTCGAAGGTGAAATCGTCGAGCTGTTCATCGGAGAAGCCGAGAACATCGCGGCAGAAATCTTCGCCGAGCGAGAACTTGTTGAAGGCGAACTTAATGTCGAAGGCCTGGCCGAGACCGGCTTCGACAGCGTCAATCTGGGTCTGGGAGAAGCCTTTTTCTTCCAGCGCGCCATGGGAAATGGCGTTCGATCCCTTCAGCGTGCCGTTACCAACAGCATAGGTGATCATCTGCTTGATGGCCGCTTCGTCATAACCGAGTTTTTCCAGTGCTTCCGGCACGGCACGGTTGATGATCTTGAAGTAACCGCCACCGGCCAGCTTCTTGAACTTCACCAGGGCGAAGTCGGGCTCGATGCCGGTGGTGTCGCAGTCCATCACCAGACCGATCGTGCCGGTTGGTGCGATAACGGTGGCCTGGGCGTTGCGGAAGCCATGGGCTTCGCCTTTTTCAACGACCCGGTCCCAGCTCGCCTTGGCGTGCTCGGACAGACCGGCCCACAGCTCTTTGCCGTCGAGGGCGCTGTGATCCAGCGGCACCGGATTGACGGAAAGCGCTTCATAGCCTTCGGCATTGCCGTGAGCGGCGTTACGGTGGTTGCGCATGACGCGGGCCATGGCGTCCTTGTTGGCTTCATAGCCAGGGAAGGGGCCTAGCTCCTTCGCCATTTCGGCGGAGGTTTCGTAGCAGATGCCGGTCATGATGGCGGTGATCGCACCGCAGACCGCGCGGCCTTCGTCGCTGTCATAAGGAATACCGGCAGTCATCAGCAGGCCGCCAATATTGGCAAAGCCAAGACCGGTGGTGCGGTAATCGTAAGACAGTTGGGCGATTTCCTTCGACGGGAACTGGGCCATCAGCACCGAGATTTCCAGCGCCATCATCCACAGGCGGCAGGCATGTTCGAAAGCTTCGACGTTGAATGTCTTATCGTCCTTGCGGAACTGCAGCAGGTTCAGCGATGCCAGGTTACAGGCCGTGTCATCGAGGAACATGTACTCCGAACAAGGGTTTGAGCCGCGAATGCGTCCACCGGCCGGGCAGGTGTGCCAGTCGTTCATGGTGGTGTTGTAGTGCAGGCCCGGGTCGGCGGACTGCCAGGCGGCGTTGCCGATCTTGTCCCACAGATCACGGGCACGCACGGTTTTTGCAACGCTGCCATCCTTGCGGGCGATCAGGTTCCAGTCGCCATCGGATTCGACCGCCTGCAGGAAGTCGTCGTTCAACGAAACCGAGTTGTTGGAGTTCTGACCGGAGACGGTCAGATAGGCATCGGAGTCCCAGTCGGTGTTATAAACCGGGAATTGAATGTCCGTATAACCCTGCTTAGCCAGCTGGATGACGCGGTAGATGTAGTTTTCCGGCACCGCGTTTTTCTTGGCGGTGCGGATCTCGCGCTTCAGGGCCGGGTTCATGTTCGGGTCAAAGCAGGTGTCGCCGGGACCGTCGCAATTGATGCAGGCTTTCATGATCGCCGTCATGTGACGCGAAACGACCTTGGAACCGGTGACGATGGCCGCCACTTTCTGCTCTTCCTTCACCTTCCAATCGATATATTCCTCGATATCCGGATGATCGATGTCAACCACGACCATTTTGGCGGCGCGGCGGGTTGTGCCGCCGGATTTGATCGCCCCGGCAGCACGGTCACCGATCTTCAGGAACGACATCAGGCCGGACGACTTGCCGCCACCGGACAGCGGCTCGTTTTCGCCGCGGATGCGTGAGAAGTTGGAGCCGGTGCCTGAACCGTATTTGAACAGGCGGGCTTCGCGGACCCACAGATCCATGATGCCGCCATCATTGACGAGATCGTCGCCGACGGACTGGATGAAACAGGCGTGTGGCTGGGGATGCTCGTAGGAGGACTTCGACTTGGTCAGCTTGCCGCTTTCGTAGTCGACATAATAGTGACCCTGCGCCGGGCCATCGATGCCGTAAGCCCAGAACAGGCCGGTATTGAACCATTGTGGGGAGTTTGGCGCGACCTTCTGAGTGGCCAGCATGTAGCACATTTCGTCGTAGTAAGCCTGGGCGTCTTCTTCGCTGTCGAAGTAACCGCCTTTCCAGCCCCAATAGGTCCAGGTGCCGGCGAGACGGCTGAACACCTGCTCGGCGGTCATTTCCGGACCGTAGCGTTCTTCTTTTGGCAGCTTCTTCAGCGCTTCCTTATCTTCGACGGAGCGCCACAGAAAGGAGGGAACGGAGTTCTCTTCAACCTTCTTCAGGGCTGCCGGCACGCCTGCCTTGCGAAAATACTTCTGGGCGATGATATCACTGGCGACCTGGCTGAACTGTTCGGGGACCAGAATGTCTTCCAGTTTGAAGACAATCGATCCGTCTGGGTTTTTGATTTCACTTGTCGCCTTCCGCATAGGGACATTTGAAAATGGTGATTCACCGGCAGTCGTGTAGTGGCGGTTTATGCGCATCTCGCTCTTATTCCTAAGTTGGTAGGGCCCGGAGTTTCGCTCCAAAACCCATAATTCCCCATTGCGAACCTTGTCGGTTCGTCGTTTCCATTAAAGAACAGCCCTGTGGGTTCTTTCGCTCCCCGTGACCGCTCCAGTTTCCATGCCACCCATCTTTCGATCGGTTGCATGCCGTTGCAGTCCCCCCGAATCGCAACTGGCTGATCCGAAACAAAGCCTTGCTTCGAACCTCGCGCCTACATCGCGGTATCAAACGAGCAACCTGTCCCCGGTCGTTGCGTCTGAGTCAGCCATTCGGGAAGATGTGGGGCGATTGGCCTCCAAATCCTCCAAACAGCCCGCCACGATATATAGCGCGACTTGATGACAAATACCACAAGATATTGTGGTTAAAATTCAGTTAACGCTACTTTGTCACCAGTTTGTCATCTTGGTCGGAGACTCAGATTCGCAGACAAGTTTTCCCTATCGCCGCCCTTAACATTTCACTCGAAACATTACTGGCGGCGCGTACTTGCATGCCGAAATCTGAAGTCGTGGAGGTCACTGAAACTGATCGCTCCGCCGTGCTTGGCTGACGGTTTAAAACGTATCAAACCGGGGTGATCGGTCAATATGTCGACTGGGCTATGCAGGCCGAGTTCCACATATTTTGGGGTGCTCATCGACATCATTCCCAAGCGGCAATCAATCGATAAAGCGAAGAAAAAACAAGCCGTTTTGCGTCTTGACGCGGAGGCGCGTCCACCGGGGATGCACAACAAAAAATATTTGTAAAAAATTATCTTGACCCAAACGGTGATTGAACGGGTGGCGATTCCGTTTTGGTCGAGCCACCGCATCTTGCGCAAAAATGCAGGTCCTGGACTACATATTGTGGGTCGGAATCAGAATCAGCTCTGGTCTGGTCGATGGGATAAGCGAATCGCTCGTCGTTGACGAATCACCTGATGCGGATTTTCAGTCCAGTTCATCAATGAACAAAGAGGCATGGACCTTCGACGGTTCAAACATCGGTTTGCTCTGCATCGTGTGCCTGATGAGGGCCAGCTTCTGATGACCGTCAAACTCTAGCAACATGTGATGTGAGCGCACGCGATAGACATGCTCGCGACCGTAACTCTGCGAGGTGACAACTTCGCGCTCCACGTCAAACATCAATTTGTCCCGCAGTGGACGTCCGTCTTGAGCCTCCTTGTACCAGCCCAGATCGAAAAACCTGGAAATGCGACGCCCATAGTAACCGCCGAGCGGTCTGAGAAATTCGACACTGGGTTGGGCAGCCATCTGAATGCACTTAAAGTCAGGGAAACCGTCGGTCATGGTTGGCAGATAAACAGCCAGATTTGGATCATGTCTGATGAGGTTGCGGATCAGGGGATCCAGAACGCCGCTCTTGTTGCCCATGATGTCGATCACTTGGTTGCGCAAACGTCGCGGAACCTCATCGTAGCCCCGTTCCCAGGCGGAAACGCGGGATTGGGAAATGTCCAGCAGGTCTGCAAGATCGGCTTGCGACAGGCCGCGGTGCCGTCTGGCCTCACGCAAGGCGGTTCCCGACGGGCAATTGTCGGGGTTCGATGCAACCGATAGGTCGGTATCGCGATCAAGTTGTTCAACGTTCATCACCTAGCCCTCCAGGCACGGAAATTCCGCATGTCTTAGCGTTTATGCGCCGTCTTTGAATCGTCAGCCCCCTTGATGACGACGGCGCAATCGAAAATTGGCTGTCGGATGTTACACTGTTACATATAGACTTTAGTTGTAAACGTATATTGATGCAGGATGCTCAATTAATTGAAATAAATGCAAAAATTTCAATTAATTATCGCTCGATAATTCGAGTCTTTCGATCATTTCCATTGGACCCGGTTGCGATGCAGAAACCGTATGTCAGGTGGTGCACCACACCTAGGTGCGCCATACGGAGGCAGCACTGCACAAGTTTGCAACTGCCGTCGATGGACGGGCGGCGGACCGGCGGGCAAGCCATCTGGCCTGAACTCAAGGCAGGGAGTCGAGTTCGTTCAACATCAGTTGATTGTGAATAACCATCGGCGCGCCGGTTGATTGGCCGAGCATCACATGACGGGCAATCACCAGGTTCGGGTAGCCCTCGAATTCAAGGTACATCTGTTGGGACCGCACCCGCATCACGGCCTGGCTGCCAAATTGCCGGTTTGTGATGATGTCGCGCTCGGCATCCATCATGA
>JABSRX010000195.1 GCA_013214695.1 Rhizobiaceae bacterium
GAGCACGACCTTTCGGTTAACAGGGGCCATGTTCAGAGCCGAAGCCAGTGCTTGGTACACTTTGATGCACAGGGTGTCGCCCGTTGTGGTGCTGCCCGCCGGGGCGCCAATCAGCTTGCCAATGCGGTCGCCGATCACAGAGGGCTGGCGCATCCAGCCGGCCTGATTCCAGCCCTTGATCAGCATCTCGCCCCACTCGTCTTCAACGGTTTGGGCAATGCGTTTGCTGGCAGCCACCGGCAGGGGGCCCAACGAATTGCCGTCGAGATAAATCATGTCCTGGGGGATGATGAATTGGTCTTTTTTCACAAAACGCCTCCTGTTGCGTGCAAACAAGACTGGCTCTAGGCGGTTGCCCACGCAACGTCGAGGGAGAATTTGCCTTAACGGACCAGAATCTCAATCCTTACGCTTCGCGGCGGTTTTTCCAGACTTCCCAGTTGATGGTGGCGCGTGCACCAACTTCAACAAGCGGGCGGGGCGGGAGCTTTGTCGGTTCTCCGAGACTTTGCATGTCAGCAATCAGCGGGTTGTCTTCCCCGCAAGCCATGTCGGCTGCCAGCAACCCGCCAATCGTACCCTTGGTGACGCCGATGCCGTTTTGACAGGTCGCCATCCAGACATTGGGTGCGACCTGGCCAAACATCGGCGCCCCATTGCGGGACATGCAAATATAGCCAACCCAGGCGTTTTCCATAGTGACGTTTGGCAGGTTGGGAAATCGGTCGTCGAACAATTTCTTGTGCTGCAGCCCAATCTTCGTGGTCGACTGACGCGGGAAACTCTGCTGCATGGCGACGCGAATGTCTTGACGTATCAGCAGTCTGTGGTCGTTGGTGTAACGCATGGTGATGCCGCCGAACCCGTTGGCTGGTGTCAGTCCCCATGGTTTTTCGACGCCATATGCCTCTTGTTCAGCGGCTGTCAGGGGGCGGGTCAAACTTGCTGCAAGCGCCAGATGCACGAAGCGTTGTTCGGCAAAGCCAAATTGGTCGCTGAAGCCATTGGCCGCTAAGATCATTCGGGGGGCGGTGACCGAACCGCTGGCTGTTTTCACGCTGACGCCATTCGCATAAGTGATTTCTTCAACCGGCGAGTTTTCATGCAGCGTGACATTTTCGGGCAGGCTGTCTGCCAGGCCTCGCACCAATGCCGCCGGGTTCATCAGGACGCAGCCGGGCGTGTAGACTGCGCGATGAAAGTGACGGGTTCCCAGCTTTGCCGCCAGGTCGTCGCTTTCGACCCATTGATAGGGCTCGTCCAGCGCTTCCAGTTCCTTGGTGAAGGGTTCCAGCATGTCGCGGGCGCCTTCTTCGGTGACCGCGCCGTGATATTTGCCGTCGCGAGACCAGTCGCATTCGATCTGGTGTTCACCGACCAGTGCTTCCAGCTCGGCAATCGCTGCACGGGCTAAACGCATATATCGGTGAGCGCCGTTCAGTTCGTCGAGATTTGACGAGGTGGTGTGTGGAAGATCAATCGCAAAGCCGGAATTGCGCCCGGACGCGTTTTCACCACACCGACCGGCCTCGACGATAACGATTTTTTCGTCAGGGCGGTTTTGGGCAAGGCGGCGCGCAGCGGCAAGACCGGCATAGCCCGCGCCGATAACCAACCAATCGCACTTGATATCGCCAGAAAGCGACGCATGGGGCCGACGCTCAGGCAAAATCGTGTTCCAGGCGTTGGTGGCGTCGTTTTGCGGGAGACGTTTGATCTTTTTGATGTCAGTCATCGGACTGCGATGCCCAGTCGGCGGGATGAATGGCATAGAAGAGCAGGGCCTCCTCTGCCTCATAGGTCAATGCCGTGCCGGCAGGCAACCAAATGGAATCGAGCGGCCCGGCTGTCAGAACATCCGCCTCCGTGCGCACCGTGAAGGTGCCTTCAAGCACGAGAATGATCTCGTCGTACTTCACCGTCCAGGGAATTTCTGCCTTGGAGAGGCGGACCAATCCTGCCCCCAGCTTGCTGCCATCTTCGGTGCCGCACAAATGGGCGGCCTGGGCCATCTTGCCATATTCGAAGCGCGGGACAAAGTCCGCGTCGCTGCGTTTCATGACCCGTGGTGCGGATTTGGCCATGGTCTATTTCCACTTCAAACTGAGCAACAATCAACCAAACTATACACCCTTGCACATAGCCATACAACCCTGTATGTTTTTGGCATGACATCCCTTCGCGTCCGCACAGTTGAGCCCGCCATTCCGACCCTCGGCAAAGCCGATTGGATTGGAGCTGCGTTGAATTGTCTGGTCAGCGAGGGCGTAGAGGCTGTCCAGATCACCCGTCTGGCCAAGGCTCTTGGTGTGACGCGCGGCAGTTTCTATTGGCATTTCACCGATCGTCAGAACCTTTTGGACTGCGTGTTGGACGAGTGGCGCGCCGCCAATCTGCCGGTCATAGAGCAGGAGTTGGCCAAAGCCGCATCTTTGAGCGAAGGCATTTTGGCGTTTTTTGCGATCTGGGAGATCAATCCTCAATTCAGCGCTCATCTCGACCATGCGGTTCGCGATTGGGCTCGCCTGGATGAAGGGGTTCTGGATATTGTTCGACGCGAAGATGCGCAGCGTATCGGCACGATTGCCGAGCTTTTTCAACGCTTTGGGTTTGAAGAAGACGAGGCCGAGGTGCGCGCGAGGGTGCTGTATTTCGCGCAAGTGGGCTATCACGCCATGGATTTCGGCGACAGCATCAAGCAACGGTTGGCGCGGCTTGAGCATTACTATCTGTCGTTCACCGGCCAGGAACTGGACAATAACGAGGCAGAACGCTTTCGACAGTTGATGGGGGATTTGTCATGACCGAGGTTAAGGAAAGGCCAGTCCGTCGCGGCGGCCGTGGTCGGCATCGCGCAGATACGGCGGACGCCCCAGCACCGCGTTCGCATGCCTATCGGCAGTTGCGGCATCCTTTCGAGCCCCAAAAGGTATTTTCCGACGACGGCATCGCCAATATTCACAATATGGCGCTACGGGTGTTGCGCGAGCTCGGCATCAAGGTCCTCTACGACGAGGCCAGAGGCATTTTTGAAAAAGCCGGTGCGCTGGTTGATCATGACACTTTGATGGTGCGGATTGGCGATGACCTTGTCGCCCAGGCCCTTGCCGTAGCGCCGAGATCCATTCGCATGCGGTCCGCCTCTCCGCATCGAGAACAAATGCTCGAACAGGGCGCGATGGTTTTCTATCCAGGCTCCGGCTGCCCCAATGTGTCCGACCTGGAACGAGGGCGCCGACCCGGCTCGCTGGCAAGCTACAACGAAACGATCAAGCTGCATCAGAGCTTTGATGTCATTCATATGTTCGGACCATCCGCAGAGCCACAGGATGTCGCAGCGGAGTTCCGCCATTATGAAATGATGCGCGGGCAACTGATCCATGGCGACAAGCCGATGTTCGTCTATGCAAGAGGGCGTCAGCAAACCGAGGAGAGTTTTGACCTGATCCGCCTGGGGCTGGACCTTTCCGACGCTGATTTTGTCGACGGGGTGTGGGCGCTGACGGTGATCAACACCAATTCGCCGCGCCAATTGGACGTTCCCATGGCGCAGGGGGTGATCGACTTTGCCCGTGCCAAACAATTGAGCATCATCACCCCGTTCTGCCTGGCTGGTGCCATGGCGCCCGTCACCATTGCTGGCGCGTTGGTTTTGCAACATGCCGAGGCTCTTGCCGCGATTACCCTGGCGCAACTCACCCACCCGGGCGCCCCCGTGCTGTATGGCGGGTTTGCTTCCAATGTCGACATGAAGTCGGGGTCTCCTGCCTTCGGAACTCCGGAGCATATCAAGTTCGCCATCGCGTCTGGGCAGTTGGCGCGTCACATTGATCTGCCTTGGCGGGGCGCGGCGGGTTCTGCTTCGAACACGGCCGACATGCAGGGGGCGACCGAAAACAATATGGGCATCTGGGCTGCCCTGCAGGCCAATACGACGGTCACCGTGCATTCAGCTGGATGGCTGGAGGGCGGGTTGTGCTTTGGCTATGAGAAATTCATCAATGATGTGGAAGCGCTGCAGACCGTCGCTGAATTATGCGCACAATCGCCGGAAGATGAGGACAGTCTGGGCTGGTCGGCGCTTGAAGATGTTCAGCCGGGTGGTCATTTCTTTGCCACGGAACATGCGATGGCCCGCTACAAGGACGCCTTTTACGAACCCTTGGTCGCGGACTTGAGCAATTTCGGCGCCTGGACGGATGCCGGCGAACTGACCTCCAGCCAACGCGCCACGGGCATCTGGCAGCAGATCCTGCGTGACTTTAAAGCGCCGACACACAGCGGGTCCGTGGCAGAGCGCATCGCAGGATATATTGCGGATCACATAGACAAGGGCGGAGCGCCACCGGCGGGTGGTTAGGCCTTTGTGGCTGAGGCTTTTGCGGCCCGTTCAAAGTCTTCGAATGCTGTCAGACTGTTGGTGTTGTTGACCAGGGCCCTGGCGACGTCGGGTGAAATTGTCACCGAATCGATCCCAATGGCACCCAGCTCCGCAATCTCCTCGGCCGTCTTGATCGACCCGCATAGAATTTCAAAACGGTGCAGCGCGTGGTCGCGCAGGCCAACCAATTGTTGCATTTGTTCGTCGGTGTCCAGACCGGCAGCTGCCATCCTTCCCACATAGGGAGCGATAAAGTCGGCCTCGACGGCCACCGCCAAGGTGCCTTGATTGGCGTGATAACAGGCGGTCGCCAGGATTTTGCCACCCAGGGCTTTGACCGCTGCGATCTGCGCAATGGCGTCCGGCACCAGCGGAATTTTCACCACGGTTTCGATCTGGAAGCGCTCGCCCATCTTGTAGAGACCTGCCGCCCAGTCGGCATAACCTGCGGGGTCGCCGGATACCTGCGCATGAAACTGTTTTGCACCCTGCTCCTTTGCCTCACCCACAAGTGCCTCGACATCTTCGACGGTGCCGGAACGCCCAGCCCGCTCAATCAGGAGGGGGTTGGTCGTAATCCCGTAAAATATGCCAAGCGGCATCAGTTCCTGCCAGGCACTGGTGTCGGCGCTATCGAGATAGAGTTTCATGACGGGGCCTCTGAAACGCTAGCTGGCTAGCGCTGCATCAAGTTCTTGAGATGTTGGCGGGTTACAACCTTTACGCTCGCAGTTAATGGCCGCGGCGGTCAAGGCTGCGGTCAGGATGGCTTGCAGATCATCGTCGGCGATCGCTTCCAACTTGACGGTTGCCAGCAGGTTGCGATCCCGCAGACCGGCCAACAAAGTGGCCATGAACGTGTCGCCTGCACCAACCGTGTCCTGCAGATTGGCAACTGGGCTGGCCGGCAAGGTCACTTCACCCGCCTTACTGATGGCGCGGCAGCCTTCTGCGCCCATCGTCAAAACCGTCAGCTTGGCGCTGGTGTGCTTGAGCAGTTCGGTCAGGGCATCATCCAGGCTTTTGTCGGGATAAATCCACTCCAGGTCTTCATCGCTCAGCTTCAGCAGGTCGGTGTTGGCGAGCATGCGCCACAGCCGCTCCAGATAAGCATCTCGATCATGGATCAGCATGGCGCGGACATTTGGGTCCAGGGAACGAATGCCGCCATGGCGGTTGGCCTGACAGAAGAAATCGGCCCATAAGTCGGCATCGGCGCCTTCGATGATTCCGAGCGAGCCGACATGGAACGCCTCCAAATCCTCGCTCATCAGATCCGCCAGGGCAGAGGCCTCAATCAGCCTTTCGGCGGTGTTGTCTCGGTAGAATTGGTAGGAAGGCTGGCCATCGTTGAGCATCACCACAGCAAGCGATGTCGGGTGTTTTACTCTCGGGCCGGCAAGTTTGACACCGCTATCAACAAGGGTGTTGGCGAGAATGTCGCCCAGTGCATCAGTGGAAATGGGCGTTGCATAGCTGACATCGACGCCCTGACGCCCCATGGCCATGGCGCAATTGTAGGGCGATCCACCTGCCGCCGCATCGAAGGAGAGGCCTCCGTCGGATCCACCCTTTGACTGGATCAGATCGACCAAGTTTTCGCCGCCTACCAAAATCATTATCACACATCCATTGCTCTGGGTTGCTGTACCATATGGCCCATTGCTGCGCAGTGGTACCAACTACGCCGTGTGTTCACATTATTTGAGAAGAAATGCAAAACGTTCAGCCCATGACGACTGATACGAAATTGCCAATGGGTTTGATATCTGCGCGAACTTTTGCGACGCTTGAGAGAGTATGGTGCAGTTGATCAGAATAACCTAGAACCTGAAACTGCCTCTCAAATATTAGATGAATTGCAGGATTGGGGACAATATATTGCCTCTGATCGCGAGCTTGATCGAGTGTTACGGTCGTTTGCGAATGCTGCTGAATTTGTGCCAGAAACTTCGAAATCAGAAAATTCCAAGCCTAGAAGAGCAAAACGCAGATCAGGGCCATCGCTATGAGTATGGCCTTAACCGATTTCCAGATTGCCAGTGGTTCCAAACCTGCCGCTTTATCTTCTTGTAAATATAAAACACCGCGTGATTGCCCGCGCGTAACGATCCGTTTGTCTATTGAGGATCATGAGAAATTAAAAGCTCAGGCGGATGGCACGGCTCTGAGTGTTTATTTGCGTGCTTTGATACTAAAGCAGCAATTACCAAAGCGAAAATTGCGTTCGACAGCTTCTGTTGAAGATCGGCAGGCAATTGCTCAATTATTGGCGTTGTTGGGGGATTCCCGCATTGCCAATAATCTCAATCAACTGGCCTATCATGCCAATATTGGTTCATTGCCGATTGACGATGAAACCAAAGGCCAAATTAATGAAGCGTATGATCATGTGCTGTTCATTCGTAACACGCTCATTTCGGCGCTCGGCATGAAACCATGATCCTTATGGGGGATGTCAA
>JABSRX010000196.1 GCA_013214695.1 Rhizobiaceae bacterium
ATGATCATGCCCAGTTTCGGTGCTTATACTGGCGGATTGAACGTCTTTGATCGGGCTTTTGAAGGCTTGTTTGACGATCGCAACTTCCACGCGTTGATGCGGGGCGATGGGCAGGTTTACCGGATCCCTGCCTCCGAGTTGAGCTAGCCGGTACAGGCCCGCGGCCTACCATTTGCGTCTGATCTCCAGGTTGAGCGGGTCTTGCCACGCCACCAGGTGGCGATTCATGGGCGGGTCTGCGTCTGGCAGCCCAATGTCACGGCGCAGATGGTTGTCGAGCGGTGGCGCATGGCGGGAAATCGACAAGGCGCGCCATGATTTTCGGGTGTGCTGGAGCCACTTAGCGAGCCTTTTCAGATATTTAGAGAGTGAGAGACGCGTCGACGGCACAAAGTTGATATCGGTGTTTATGGTCATCTTGAACCTCCTTGGTTGGGAGTGGCTCATCCTCTCAAACCGGTCGGGGCGCTTCAAACGCCGTTACTTGACAGTTAGTGTTAAAAAAAGTCACATATCGCCATGTCCCGATATCTGCCTCCGCTGAACGCCTTGCGGGCTTTCGAAGCCGCTGGACGGCATCAAAGTTTCAGCCGTTCCGCGGATGAGCTGAATGTTTCCCATGCGGCGGTGAGCCGGCATGTGCGGGGTCTGGAAAAGCGGCTGGGCGTGCAATTGTTCAAGAACGTTGCGCGCGGGGTGGAGCTCACCGAGACCGGCCGCCAATATCTTGACCAGATCACACCGGCGCTAGAACAGATCAGCGCAGCGTCGGAGGGTATTCGGCGTCGCGAAGACGGTAAATTGTCGATCAGCTGCGAGCCGACCTTTGCGTTGAAATGGCTGATGCCCCGGTTGGGCGAATTTCAGCAACTCTGTCCCGAGATCGATGTCACGCTCGCAACAGAATCGCGGTTCGCCGATGTCGGCAACAATGAGTTCGATCTCGGCATTCGCTGCTGTTCCGAGGTGGCGGATGATCTTGGCTTCGACGTCATCTCGACGGCGCCTTATTTTCCCTATGCAAGCCCAGATTTCGCGGCGAGTGATGATCCGGCCGCGTTTCTTCACTGCAACCTGCTGCACTGGGACACCGGGCAGGTCTGGAACAGCTGGTTCGAAGAGGCCGGGGTCTCCGATATCAATCTCCACCGCTCGCCGCGACCTTTCAACTCAACCCTGGCCATCGAGGGCGCTCTGGCCGGGCAGGGGGTGGTGCTGGCCTCGGCAGAACTGGTGATCAACGAAGTGAAGAGTGGGCGGCTGAAACGCCTCAGCGATATCGGCACCAATTTCAAAGGCTATTTTCTGGTGTATGCCAAAGGCGCGCGCCGCCAGAAATCCGTCGAAGCCTTTCGCCAGTGGCTGATCGCCGAGACCAAACTTTTTCGCGACTGAGCGGCGTGCGGCGTGCGGTGAGCGGCGAGCGGCGAGCGGCGAGAAAAGTGCGGCGAGAAGAGTGCGGTGGGCAAAAAAATGCCCGACACGTTGGCCGGGCATTTTGATCTCAATTGTTTGTGCGGCTTATCCAGCAGCAGCGTCGACCGCCCGCTTGGCCATCACTTTCACCAGATTGGCGCGATAGGCGGCTGAACCGTGAATGTCGGACAGCATCGCGCCCTCATCCACTTCGCAACCGTCCAGCGCTTCAGACGACAGCTTGCCGCCCATGGCCTTTTCCATGTCGTTGGCGCGATAGACGCCATCGGAGGAAGCACCGGTGACACCGACGCGAATGTCCTTCTTGCCATGATCGGCAACAAAAACACCGGCCATCGCGTAACGCGACGCAGGGTTCGGGAACTTCGCATAGGCGCCGGACTTCGGCGCCGTGAAGGTCACAGCCTTGATCATCTCGTCGTCTTTCAGAGCCGTCTCAAACATGCCGGTGAAGAACTTCTCGGCACGAATTTTGCGTTTGTTGGTGACGATTGTCGCGTCCAGGGCGATCATCGCTGCAGGATAGTCCGCAGCCGGGTCGTTGTTGGCGATTGAGCCGCCAATGGTGCCGCGATGGCGCACTGCCGGATCACCGATATGCGAGGCCAGCGAACAGATCGATGGGCACACTTTCATCAATTTGGCATGGCTGGCAACCGCCGCATGGGTGGCGCCGGCACCAATCGTGACTTCTTTTCGGGTCACGTTGATGTCGTCGATATCCTTGATTTGGGTGACATCGATCAGGTCGGAAGGCGCAGCAAGGCGCTGCTTCATCGTTGGCAGCAAGGTCATGCCACCGGCCAGGAATTTACCGTCGTCGGCCGCCCGCATTTTCTTGGCGGCATCGCTTGCATCTTTTGCGCGTGAATAGCTTGTTTCGTACATGTGAATTTCTCCTATTCGCCAGCCTTGATTGCAGCCCAGACATTCTGCGGGCTCGCAGGCATGGAAAGATTGTTGTGACCGATGGCGTTGGTGATGGCATTGATCACCGCAGGCGGTGAACCGATGGCACCGGCCTCGCCGCAGCCCTTGATGCCCAGCGGGTTGCCGGGGCAGGCTGTTTCGGTGGTTGAGACATCGAAGCTCGGCAGATCGTCGGCGCGTGGCATGGTGTAGTCCATGTAAGACGCAGACAGCAGCTGACCGGATTCATCGTAGACGGCATTTTCCATCAATGCCTGACCGATGCCCTGCGCCAGACCGCCGTGGACCTGACCTTCAACAATCATCGGGTTAATGATCTTGCCGAAGTCATCGGCAGCGACGAATTTTTCAATCGTCGTTGTGCCGGTGTTCGGGTCGACTTCCACCTCACAGATGTAGCAGCCAGCCGGGAAGGTGAAGTTGGTTGGATCGTAGAACGCACCTTCCTTCAGACCAGGCTCCATACCTTCCGGCAGGTTATGACCCGTATAGGCACCGAGGCAGACTTCATGCCACAGCAGTTTCTTGTCGGTACCTTTGACAGAAACCTCGCCATCCTTGATTTCGATGTCGCCTTCGGAAGCTTCCAGCATGTGCGCTGCAATCTTCTTGGCCTTGGCTTCGACCTTGTCGAGGGCCTTCTCGATCGCCGACATGCCCACCGCGCCGGAACGGGAACCGTAAGTACCCATGCCGAACTGAACTTTGTCGGTATCTCCATGGACGACCTGGATGTTCTCACTTGGCAGACCGAAGCGGTCCGAAACCAGCTGACCAAAGGTCGTTTCGTGGCCCTGGCCATGGCTGTGAGAGCCGGTCAGGATTTCGACAGTGCCGACGGGGTTGACCCGCACTTCCGCCGATTCCCAAAGGCCAACACCGGCTCCGAGCGAACCGACCGCTGCCGATGGGGCGATGCCGCAGGCTTCGATGTAGCAGCTCATGCCGATACCGCGCAGCATGCCCTTCTTGGCAGACTTTTTGCGGCGCTTTTCAAATCCGGCATAGTCAACGGCTTCCATCGCCGCATCCATAGAAGCGCCATAGTCGCCAGCGTCATAGCACATGATGACCGGAGTCTGATGCGGGAACTCGGTGACGAAATTGGCACGACGCAATTCAGCAGGATCGACACCCAGCTGACGTGCCGCCGTTTCCATCATGCGTTCCACCAGATAGGTGGCTTCCGGACGTCCGGCACCGCGATAGGCATCCACCGGTGCGGTGTTGGTGTAGACCGTGCGCACATTACAATGGATGTTCTGGATGTTGTACTGACCGGACAGCAGGGTTGCATACAGATAGGTCGGTACGGATGAGGAGAACAGCGACATATAAGCGCCGAGATTGGCGATTGTGTCGACCTTGAAGCCGACAATCTTGTTATTCTCGTCAAAGCCCATAGTGGCTTTCGAGACATGGTCACGGCCATGGGCATCAGTCAGGAAAGCTTCGCTGCGATCCGATGTCCATTTAACGGCTTCTACACCGGCCTTCTTGGCCGCCCACAGGCAGACAATCTCTTCCGGGTAGATGTAGATTTTCGAACCAAATCCACCGCCGACATCCGGCGCGATCACCCGCAGCTTGTTTTCCGGCGCCACCTGATAGAAGGCGGACAGAACGAGACGCGCCACATGCGGGTTTTGCGATGTGGTGTGCAGGGTGAAGTGATCTTCGGCCGCATCATATTGAGCCAGCGCCGAGCGCGGCTCCATCGGGTTTGGCACCAAACGGTTGTTGTGGATCTCCATCTCAACGACATTGGCAGCGCCGGCGATCGCTGCATCGGTTGCAGCCTCTTCACCGATCTCCCAGTCATAGATGATGTTGTTGGCGGCCTCCGGGTGCAGCTGTGGCGCCTTGTCGGCCATCGCTTCTTCCGGGTTGATCACCGCTTTCAGCACCTTGTAGTCGACGTCGACAGCTTCGGCGGCAGCGGTTGCTTCGGCCTGGGTTTCGGCGATGACGACGGCGACTGCGTCACCGACATAGCGCACATATTCTGTCGCCAGAGCCGACCAGGCACCCATGTTCATGGGCGAGCCGTCCTTCGAGTGGATCATCCAACCGCAGATGATGTTGCCGATACCGTCGCCGGTCAGCTCCTTGCCGTTGAAAATGCCAACGACGCCGGACATCTTGCTGGCGTCCTTGATGTTGATCTTTTTGATTTTGGCGTGGGCGTGGGGAGAGCGCACAAAAGCGGCATAGTGCATGCCAGCCACTTTGTGATCATCCGTGTAGCGGCCCTTGCCGGTGATGAATCTTTTGTCTTCTTTGCGCAATACGCGTGCGCCGATACCTTCAATTCCCATGATTGTTCCTCCACATGGTGTGGACTACCAACTGACGCTCCAGATTATTCTTCTGTTCTGAACTGGCGCCGCATCGAGTCCGTTATTCCGTTCGTCAACGAGCTCGCTTTATTCGGCGGCCTTTTTCATGCCCTTGCCCATTTGCTTGGCGCCTTCGGCAATTGACTTGACGATGTTGTGGTAGCCTGTGCAGCGGCAAATATTGCCTTCCAGCTCGGCGCGAATGGTCTTCTCGTCCAGCTTAGGACCAAGACGGTTCACCATGTCGACCGCTGTCATGATCATGCCCGGTGTGCAGAAGCCGCACTGCAGGCCATGATTGTTGCGGAAGGCTTCCTGCATCGGATGCAACTGGTCGTCGCCGGCCAGGCCTTCGATGGTCTGGACATCGCTGCCAGAAGCCTGCACGGCCAGCATGGTGCAGGATTTGACCGCCTTACCATCGACATGGACAACGCAAGCGCCGCATTGGGACGTGTCGCAACCCACATGGGTGCCCGTCAAATTGCGGTTCTCTCTCAAATAATCAACCAGCAATGTGCGGTCTTCGACTTCAGCTGAAGTCGCCCGCCCATTCACTGTAATCTCTACTTTGGCCATTCATTCCTCCACTTGTCCAAAACGGTCTTGCGATCTGCCGCCGCAAAATCAACCGGTCGAAGTTTAGAGTGCATTGCTTGACTTGTGCAAGGTGTCTTTGGTCTACAAATCGGGCCAATCTGCCGCATCTTTGTGCAATGTGGGGGATTCGGAGCGATTGTTGCGCTGGGGCCAGATGGCGCGCACATTTGGGGCCATTAAGATTCTTTATTGCACTTGGATGATGAGCGAAATTATGAAGCTTTCAGAAGAGTGAATTTGGAGCGGTGCTATGATCCCTACCCCTTATCTTTTGTTCCTGGGCGATGCGCCTGATGCGTTGGCTGGCAAGGTTGCCCAGGGCATCAAAGACTGGCGTCCAGAATTGTGCGTCGGACAGCTGAAGCTGGAAGGCTGTAACGCCGACATGGGTCTGGAAGACCTGACCATCGAAGAGGCCGTCGCCAAGGGCGCCAAGACCATGGTAATCGGTGTGGCCAACCGCGGCGGATTCATTTCCGACAGCTGGCGCGAAGTCATCAAGCAGGCTTTGGAAGCTGGTATGGACGTGGCGTCCGGCCTGCACAATCTGCTGCGTGACGATATCGATCTGGTGGAAACCGCTTCCATGCATGAACGCCAGTTGCACGATGTGCGCATCCCATCGATCAAATATCCAATCGCCAATGGTGTGCGCCGCAGCGGCAAGCGCTGTCTGGCCGTTGGTACTGACTGCTCCGTCGGCAAGATGTACACAGCCATGTGCATGGAAAAGGAAATGCGCGCCCGCGATATGAAGGCGACTTTCCGGGCCACTGGCCAGACCGGCATTTTGATCACCGGTGACGGCGTGCCGCTCGACGCGGTCATCGCCGACTTCATGGCCGGTTCCATCGAATGGCTGACACCAGACAATGACGATGATCACTGGGACCTGATCGAAGGTCAGGGCAGCCTCTATCACGCGTCTTATTCCGGCGTGACACTGGCGCTGATCCACGGCGGTCAGCCTGATGCGCTGATCCTGTGCCACGAGCCGACCCGCGATCACATGCGCGGCCTGCCGGACTATCAGCAGCCGAGCCTGGAAGAACTGCGCGATACAGCGCTGGTCATGGCCCGGGTCGTCAATCCGGACTGTAAGGTCGTCGGCATCTCCATCAACACCGCCGCGTTGAGCGACGAGGAAGCCAAGGCGCTTTGCGAAGAAACCGAAGCACGTATGGGCCTGCCAACAGTTGACCCGTTCCGTCACGGTGCCGGTCGTCTGGTCGACGCTCTCGGCTAAGGTCCAACTGCCATGTTGAAGCTCGACCTGAAGGTTGAAGAAACCGTCTTTCCACTGGCGGAAGTGTTCACGATCTCCCGCGGTTCCAGAACCGAAGCGCGGGTGGTCACCGTCACGTTGAGCGATGGCACCAATATCGGCCGCGGTGAAAGCGTCCCCTATGCACGTTACGGCGAGACCGTCGACGGCGTCATTGAGACGATCCATGCGTTGCGCGAGGATTTGCGCAACGGGTTGACCCGTCAGGATCTGCAATCGCGGCTCGAACCGG
>JABSRX010000197.1 GCA_013214695.1 Rhizobiaceae bacterium
TCACTGGTCAGTTGACCGGCATATGTGAAGTCATGGATGCGGGTTGGCTCGAGCGGTGTGGGCGGTTGGTCCTGCCAGATGGCGTCGATTGGATTTGAGGCCAGTTCAGAAAGACCGCAGCCGGACTTTTGACTTGCAGCCGTCAGCGCTTTCACCTGCAGGGCAGAGTGGAGCCAGGGATCGAACCCTAAGGTGTCGTCGGATGTGGCATTTATTTCCACCCATTTTTGCGGTGGCATCTCGATCAGGCTTTCGATCGTCCAGTGATCCGTATCGGCCTGTTGCGCGGCCTGAAGCGTGTAGCGCCCGTCAACAAACAGCACCGCCTGCGCCTCGGTGACCAGTGCGGACCCTGCTGAACCCGTGAAGCCTGTCAGCCAGGCCAGTCGCTCCTTATCGGCGGGTAGATATTCATTGTTCTGCTCGTCATTGTGCGGTACCAGCACCATCGATACCGCATTTTCCTTCATCCAGGCCCGCAGGTCGCGCAACCGGCCATCCCCGGTGACCGGGGCATGGGGGGCATCGAAGTTTTGAAACATGGATCATTCCCGTGACATTTGGCCCGCATCACTTTAAGTGCCGGCGCTCGTTGCGCTTTTCTTATCACGCTAAGGCCTTGGCGCGAATGGCTTAATCTTGCCAAAAAGTGCCATGCAAATAATGCAAGGCTCATCTGCGCATTTGCCCCTACCTAAATCGAACCAAAATTCTATCTCTTGGTCATCACGAAACAATCGCGTTTCGAGAATAATAAAGGAAGAGAAAATGGGATTTAAAACTACTTTTGACCGCATGGTTGCAGCTCGTGAAAAACAGGCTCGTCGCTATGTAAACGGTGCCCTGCTCAACCTCGACGATGAGACACTGCGCATGGCTGGTATGACCCGCGATAGCATCAAAAAACAGGGCGTATCTGTTTACCCATTCTAATCAATGGGTTGACGAACTCTCATCCGAGCTGACGTCGCACGAAAAAAAAGCGGACCCACGGGCCCGCTTTTTTTGTGTCCAAATTTCTGGTTCAGGCCCGAAGCAACATGGTCAGCCAGCCGTCTCGGATGATCCAGCTTTGAACGACCATATTCTGGGCCCGATAGGCAGCTGTGATGCGGGCCCTTTGGTGAGGCAGCAGGCCGGACAGTATGACCTGCGCTCCTGGCGCCAGATGGGCGCTCATCGGATGCGCTAGGGCCTGCAGCGGACGGGCCAGAATGTTGGCGAAAACCAAGTCGGCCAACCCGAATTGGGCAAAAAGCGGATGCTGAAACCCGGCGGCGGTTGCACACTGGACTTCTGCAGTCACGCCATTGAGGCGACAGTTTTCCTGGGCAACCCGTACCGCGACGGGATCAATATCCGTGGCCAGAACCGGTATGTGGGTCGCTTTGGCAAGGGCTATGGCCAGAACGCCGGATCCGGTGCCAATATCCATCGCCTTGCGCGGCAGGCCAAGATGGCCGCTTGATTCCCTCAAACAGACTTCCAGCATCTCAAGACAACCGGCTGTCGTGCCGTGATGACCGGTACCGAAAGCCTGGCCAGCATCGATTTCGATTGGGATGCGCTTGTGGCGGGCGGCTTCCCGGTCGTGGGAACCATGAACAAAGAACCGGCCCGCATGGACGGGGGACAATTCCCGCAGTGTTTCGGTCACCCAATCAATGTCAGCCACCGGTTCATGGACGATGTCGAGTCCAAAACAGTCTTGGCCGAGACGATCGCGGATGATCTTGTCCCAATGGTCGGCGCTGTCCTGTTCAACGTAGATTGAGTAGCTCCACAGGCCTGAATCTTCCTCTTCTTCAAACAGCACGCTGGTAATGCCATCGTTCTCAAATTGCGGATCGAGGATGCTGGCGATGTGGTAGGCTTCAGGTTTGCGGGTGGTGAGGGTGAGGCGGGTCTGTTTCATTGATTGTTGGGTGGTGGTGGATTGAGCAAATCCTCTACCACGAGAAGGATGGTTACCCTAGCCCTTTGCCAGGTTTGCGGCCTGTACAACCGAGCGGGGCATCGACCCTGGACGCGCAATTGTTTGCGTGAGCTGGAATTTACGACAAAGCGGAATTTGAAAACACAGAACTGCGCTAACTCAGGATTTGGACCACGTAGAACTGAGCCAAAACGCACCTGCGCTAACGCCATGTCTTTCTCGCTGAAGGGAGGGGTCCGACAGGGGCCCTTCTGTGGGTTGGGCAACTTGGGGACAGGGCACCTGCCGGACGGAGCAAGTAGCTGTAGTAGGGCAGCTACTGCCTATCCGACGAAGCCTCCCTCTTGTGGGTTGGGCAACTTGGGGACGGAGGACCGTCGGATGGACGCACATGCCGTAGTAGGTCAGCCTGTGCGTATTTCAGGGAGATGCAGGTTCCATATTGAGGGCCGTAGGAACTTCTGAAATCGAGCGATGCGCAATCTCGCTCAATACCACTCAAAGCCGTTCCTGAACTCTCATGTATAACGCTGAACCAGCCGGTGTCAGACCATCAATCCGACGTCGCGATTTGGAACAGAGTTTTGGAAGAAAAAACCTACATCCCTAATTCAATTTATTCGATATTTCCGTATCGATATATTATTTAAAGTTTCGAAGTAACGAAGATATTTTTCGCAAGCTGTTCGCGATAGTATCTCCGTTACTTCTCGCCGCAAATGGAATTTGTAATAAATTGGGTGTGATTACCACTGCAGGAATATTTTTTATTGGAATTTGGCCACTTTTTTTGAGGGCGCGCGAAAGTCAGGAACGGATCTGATCTGGGCGGATCAACAGGCGCCGATGCGAGTGAGGCTCAGCCCGCCGCATGTTGGAAGGCGGGACAGCGGCCAACTGGTTTTCGCAGGCGGCCGAACGAGACCTTTGCTTGTCTGCGTTCAGCCAAGCGGATGCAGCGTTCCGCGCGAACTGCAAAACATGAGCGAGCCAATTGGCTGGATTTTTGGGTGCGACCGAAGTGGGTTGGGCGGTTAGTTGAGGTCGAAGTCCGCACCGTCAAGCAGATCGGTTGCACAGTAGACTTCGATGGGACCGTTCCAGACCTTGTCCAGCGTCATGCGCAAGAAGGTCTCTGGAGTTTCCTGGGCCGCGAGAATAACCAGCGTGTCGTCCATCTGATGAACGTCCAGAATCGCGTCGTTGAGGACAGCCTGACTGGCGAGGGCCGCATGAACGCCCTGGAGGCCGTTTTGTGCTTCAGCTCTGTTTAGCATCCGTCATATCCTTAACGTTTAGTTATTCTAAACCGTCAGTAATGTAACTTATGAAGCACAAATTTGCCGTAAAGGAAATCTCTAAATTTTTATCTTCCCGCATTCGTGATGGAGGATTGTCTTGATTGCCGTGATCTTTCGGCTACCAAGAGGCATGATTTACGCCCGTTTCTCCTGGCCATTCGCCTATTTCCTCAGTTTAATTTTTGGGTTTTTACTGGTGGATGCGGTGCAGGCCTGTGGCAATTCTGATCCGTGTGCCATTTCAGGGCCGGATGGCGGAACTTATTACTTCGCGGCTCCGTCAGAGCCCGAAAGCCCTGAAAAGAGACCGGTATTCGTCTTTTTCCATGGTCATAGTGGTTCAGGCGCGGGAGTCATTCGCAACAAAGGCTTGGTGCGATCGCTGAACAAGGCAGGTTTTGTCGTGGTTGCGCCGGATGGTCCTGAATTCACATTCAATGGCCGCACCACCCGCGGTTGGGCCGCACGTCCGGAAGGCGAAAATCCCAGAGGCCAAAGAGATGATATCAAATTTGTTGAAAACGTTCTGCGGGACGTTGCTGCCCGCAGCTCCGTAGACATCGATAAAACCGTTGTCAGTGGGTTTTCCTCCGGTGGCTCAATGGCTTGGTTCTTCAGTTGTTACTCGGACATGGAATTAGCCGGAGTCGCGGCTGTCGCCGGTGGATTACGGCGCCCCTTGCCGCCGGCGCCCGGTGGCAAAGCAGAAGGTGTCGAGGCGGTTGCAACCATCTGTCCGGGTGGGCCGCGCAAACTGATCCACATTCACGGCTTTTCCGACCGCCAGGTGCCGCTCGAGGGCAGGGGCATCCGGTCCTGGCATCAGGGGGATGTCTTCGAGGGCCTGTCGGTGCAACGACAGACCAATCAATGCGGGTCGAGACCGGATAAAGTGACGACAGACGGTGCCTTTTGGTGCCGAGAGTGGAACCGTTGCGAAAGCGGCCAACCCATTCGCTTTTGCCTTCATGAAGGCGGACATGGGATGCCCAAAAACTGGCTGTCGCAAAGCCTGGACTGGTTGGGCAAATAGGGCGCCTGATTGCACCTACTTTTGAATGTCATCGGTCAGTTGAGTCAGCAGCCTGCGCAGTTCTTCTTTGCCCTCTTCACCTACCACGGCCGCGCAATGTGCCTCGAATTCACGAATTTGCTGCGCGGCCAGTATGCGCAAGCCTTGCCCCTTGTCTGTGACAGAAACAACCTTGTCGCGTTTGCTGCCTTGCGCCAGTACGACGCTGATCACGCCGTGGGCGACAAGCCGGTCTACGGCCTGCTGCGCTGCCTGACGGGAAAATCCAAGCGCCCGGTGAATGTCGGATAGCCTGACCGATTGCCCTCTCAACTGGCCAAACACTCGCATGTCCGACTGCCGGATATCGGCGAATTCGGTATTGGCCCGCCCATCGTCCATCTGGGCATTCCAATACGCCAGCAGGGTCATCATCAGACCCTTGATGTTGGTTTCAAGAAAGGTGTTGTCTTTTTTATCAATCATGGTTGACAAAATGCGTTTTGATCATATTTATCAACCATAGTTGAAGAACATCGAGATTACCAATGAACAGACGCGCATTTTTGAAATCGACGGGTGCCTTCGCGGTGGCAGCGGGCAGCGGTTTGGCCTGGGCGCAGCAGAGCGCACGCCCTTTGCCGATTATCCCGATGACCGATTTGATGGGCGGCATTGATCAACGCATTGGCCTGGAACTGAAGAAATCGGCGCATGATTTCGGCAATGGTGCCGCAAGCGCCACTTACGGCATTAATCACAATTACCTTGGTCCGGTCCTGCGGGTGAAGCAGGGGCAGACCTTGCCCTTCGATGTGGTTAATCGGATTGAAGATACGTCGACCATTCATTGGCATGGATTGCACATTCCAGGCGATGTCGACGGCGGCCCGCATCAGGAAATCAAGCCGGGGGAGACGTGGTCACCGAATGTACCGATCGTGCAGCAGGCGTCGATGAACTGGTTTCATTCGCACATGCACGGCAAGACGGCGCAGCAGACCTACAAGGG
The DNA here is from genome assembly GCA_013214695.1 of Rhizobiaceae bacterium. GTDB lineage: Bacteria > Pseudomonadota > Alphaproteobacteria > Rhizobiales > Rhizobiaceae > Pseudahrensia. The sequence goes on from JABSRX010000197.1 coordinate 5,262, forward strand.
GCTGGCCGGGGTCATGTTGGTCGAGGATGACGCGAGCCTGTCCGCCGACTTGCCGAAGACCTATGGCGTCGACGACTTCACGCTGGTGCTGCAGGACAAGATGTTCGATGGCCAAGGTAACATGAGCTACACGCTCACCGGTGAGGTTTTTGAGGATGGTTTTATTGGCGATACGCTGGTGATCAACGGTGCGATTGCGCCGTTGGCGCAATCGGTACCGACAGGGCTGGTGCGGTTGCGGCTTCTCAATGCCTGCAATGCCCGGTTTTTGAAACTGTCCATGGCGACCGGTCCGTTGACAGTGATCGCCACGGAAGGCGGCTTCCTGCCGTCTGCTGTTCAAACCGATAGCATCCTGATGTCGCCAGGAGAACGCTACGAGGTTCTGGTTGATCTGACGCAATTGGAGAGCAACAGCCTGCTTGTCGACCTTGATGGCGACAATGGCGGAATTCTGGGCATGCTTGGCGGCATTTTCGGTGGTGGTGGAGGGATGACCGCCCTGACATTATCGCGAACGGCCGAACGTGGATTTACCGGATCGCTTCCCAATCGCCTGTCGAATTTGGCACCACCCGATCGCCGTCCTGTCACGGTAACCCGCTCCTTCGTCTTGGACATGGGGCCCGGTGGTGAAAAACTGGCTGCACTTGCCGCGGCTTGGGGAAATGTCTGTGGCGACGGTGTGATGGGCATCAATGGTCAGCCGATGAAGATGGACCGCATCGACGAGAAAGTGCGCAAGGGAGACACGGAGATCTGGCGGATTTCTGTCGACGACCAATTGCACCCGTTTCACATTCACGGCTGTTCCTTCCGGATCCTCAGCCAACACGGTGCAGATGTGCCAGCCTATGCACAGGGCTGGAAGGACATGGTGCATGTGGAAAACGGCTGGTCAGAAGTGCTGGTGAAGTTTGATTATAATGCGCCGGTGAACGCCCCTTATATGTACCATTGCCACATTTTGGAACACGAGGATTGTGGCATGATGGGGCAGTTCACCGTCACATAGTTCGGGCGTTGCGGTTCGCCCGAAGCTGGGACTGATCGACTACAGCAGGTCGTCGATCGCGTACCATTCTCCTTCTTCGTTGAACCAAACACCGCCGATATTGATCAGCACGTCTTCACCAAACTCGTCGCTGACAGCGAGTACGCTGCCATCGTCTTGCAGGGTGAAAGTGAAGTCCTTGCTGTCGGCCTGATAGTTGACCTGATTGTAGCCACCACCCTCGCCGTCGATGATATCGTTGCCTTTGGAGCCAAAGATCGTGTCGACGCCGCCTCCGGCGAGGATGACGTCATCGCCATCGGTACCGTCAATCCATTCGCCCCGTTTTGTCCCGAGGATTGGATCTGGTTGGTTGTCGCCGCCGCCGTTGTCGCCGCCGCCGTTGTCGCCGCCGCCGTTGTCGCCGCCGCCGTTGTCGCCGCCGCCGTTGTCGCCGCCGCC